>CAKQFW010000159.1 GCA_934230965.1 uncultured Prevotella sp. | reverse complement strand
ACAGGTCCAAAAGAGGGCGATGGCCGAGTCTTCACGCACCTTCACCTTGGTTGATAGCCACTCTACCCCAAAGGCGCTGAGCACAGCATACACCATAGCCGACAAGATGGGGTTGATGCCGAAGAACACGCCGATGCCGATGCCACCAAACGAGGCATGCGTGATGCCACCACTGATAAACACCAGTCGCCTACTGACAATGTAGGTGCCCATAATGCCGCACACCACACTGGCCAGCAGCGCCCCCAAGAGCGCGTTTTGAAAGAATGTATACTGAAAAATACTCATGTTGTTTCTTCTTGTTCTATCCTATCATCATTACCACCTCGTCTTTCAAGGCATCGGGCAGGTTGATGCCCCGCAAGGTGAGGCTTCGGCACCAGGCCGCCACCTCGTCTTGCCGCATGGTGTATAGCACATCGGCAAACTGTTGTGTTTCGTCGTCATCATAGGCATCAGAGGGTCGACCTCGGAAAGCGTCGAGCTCTTCATCTTCAAAATATTCGATGGGCTGCGTGGCGGCTTCCATCATACACTCTTGTTCACACTTGTCGTTGTCGCCATTGCAAGTGGCGCAGGTTGCCTGCTCTACGACAGGAGGCTCGGGGCGATCTTTGCGATGCATGACGAGGGCCATAATGCCTGTTACCACGCCCAATAATATAAGAATAGCAACGAGAATGAGCATATCTTCTTTTCTTGTTTTTGATAAGTTATCAGCCAAGCTACTTTTTTATTTCAGCCAATAAAGAGGTTACACTTCGGTAGCCTCAATGCGGAAGCCAGCCGCCTGAAGGTCGTCCCAGAAGGCAGGGTACGACTTCGACACCACCTCAGGGTTATTGATGCGAAGGCCAGGAAACACGATGGCGGCAGGCGCAAAGGCCATGGCCATACGGTGGTCTTCATAGGTGTCGATGGGAGCCATTGATGCTTCACATCGCTCGCCATCCCAATACAGGGTGTTATTGTTTTCGTCGTGCAGCACATAGCCCAACTTCAGCAGTTCGGCCTTTAGCGCCTCTATGCGGTCTGTTTCTTTTATCTTTAAGCTGGCCAATCCTGTAAAGCGGAAGGGTATGTTCATTAAGGCGCAAGCCACCACAATGGTCTGAGCCAAGTCGGGCGAGCTGCTAAAGTCGTAATCAAGACGCGGCACATGCATGGGCACCTTCTTCAGTCGTACCGTGGTGGGCACCTCGTCGTCTTTATCAGCAAAGGCCGACTTCACGCCCAGCAGTGAGAAGATGTAGCGCACCACCGAGTCGCCTTGCTTCGACCCATCCATCAAGCCATCAAGGTTGAACACCGACTCGCCATCGTTGCTCAGCGCCAACAGTTCGTACCAATAGCTCGAAGCACTCCAGTCGCTCTCAATAAAGTAGTCGTGCTGTTGATAGGGCACGGGCTTTACGGTCACCGTGTCAACATCGCTCCAGTCGGCTTCGGCTCCAAACTCGCGCATCATCCACAGCGTAAGGTCGATATAGGGTCTTGAGGCAATGCCGTCGGTCATACGCAGCGCCAGTCCGTTTTTCAGCACGGGGCCTATCATCAGCAAAGCCGAGATGTATTGCGAACTCACATTGCCAGCAATCTCCAGCGGTCCACCCTCAAGCGCCTTGCCTTTAATGCGCAGAGGCGGATAGCCCTCCTCGCCCTCATACGTAATGTCGGCGCCCAGGTATCGCAACGCGTCTACCAAGATGCCTATGGGGCGATGCTTCATGCGGTCGGTGCCGGTGATGACGTGCTCACCAGGCGTTACCGACAGATAGGCTGTGAGGAAACGCATGGCTGTGCCCGCCGCCTTGATGTCTATCACAGGCGGCATGTTCTGCAAAGCGTGCAACATTACCTCGGTATCGTCGCAGTCGGACAAATGTCGGGGCATGATGTTGCCATGCGACAAAGCATGAATAATGAGTGCCCTGTTGCTGATGCTCTTCGAGGCCGGCAGCCCGATTGTTGTATCGAAATGTTGGGGTGCGTATAATGAATATTGCGTCATGGCTATACGATAATATAATGATGCCTTGCGGCAACAATGATGTCATAATGGGGTGCCATTATCTTTTACCTTTTACAAAGATAAGACAAATCAGCCACAACACAAAAGAAACACTTTTTTTTTAGTATTGTTTAGGGTTTGATTAAAATACAGGCTACGAGCGTATCGGGGAACAGGAAAAGCAAAAAGGATTAAAACATTGATTTCTCAACATTCTAATCCTTTTCAGTCGGGATGACAAGACTCGAACTTGCGACCTCACGCCCCCCAGACGCGTGCGCTACCAACTGCGCTACATCCCGCTACTTCTTAAAAGCGAGTGCAAAGGTATAAACTTTTCTTGAAACCTCCAAACATTTTGACAAGTTTTTCACAAAATATTTTTGTTTAAGGGTAAGATATTGGAGGGGAAGTGGGGCTTGCAACGAAGAAAGCGGTTGATAATAACAGTGTTGCGCCGCTGGTGTGCGGGGGGGGCTGTGCTACGTCCTACTGCAGAGGCCCCTCCCCCGCGCCGCTTGCGCGGCTTTCCCCTCCCCTTATGGAGGGGAGTGAATGGCCTTGCTAACTATAGTAGGACGGTGGTCTCCGCGCCCCGTCCTCCAACAAGAAGCAAGAGTAATCACTCCCCTCTCCTACGGGGAGGGGATGGGGGTGGGGCTGTTTATTTGGTTGCTGGAGGACGGGGCGCGGAGGCCCCTGTCCTACTATATTATCCCCTTTGGTTCTACTCTATTATTACCTCTATTCTATTGTATTATTGTCACTGGAAGTGTGGTGATGGCAAAATTTATGTGGGTTTGCTTTGAGGGTTTATAGAAAAGAGGTATTTTTGCAGTTGAAGTAGAATACCTGCTACTACACATTATTTATTATACACCCCTCAATAAACGAAACAAAGAAACAAGATGGCAGCACATAACGAATTAGGAAAATGGGGCGAAGAGATGGCCGCCGAATACCTTCAGCAAAAAGGCTATCGCATCATTGAGCGCGACTGGCGTAGCGGAAACCGCGATATCGACATTATCGCACAAGCCCCCGACCTCTCAACCCTCGTGTTTGTAGAAGTGAAGACGCGCAAAAACGAAGTAATCATGCGCGCTGCCGATGCTGTCAACCCTACCAAAGCCCGCAACATTGCCCTCTCTGCCAACAACTATATCAAGATGCGCCACGTTGACGGTCTGCTTCGCTTCGATATCATCACCATCGTGGGCACTAACGCTCAAAACATGAAGTTGGAGCATATCATTAATGCTTTTAACCCAATGCAACTATTCTAAAGGAAAAGTGAAAAGTGAAAAGTGAAAAATCCATTTGCCGTTTAAGTGAAAAACTAAAAACGAAAAGTGAAAAATTCATTTGCCGTTTAAGTGAAAAACTAAAAACGAAAAGTGAAAAATTCATTTGCTTAAAGTCAAAAAGTAGAAGACCGATGAAAAGAAGATATATACGGTTGGGGGTTACTGACTCTACCAACAACTATGCTAAGCAGATGTCAATTGGCAGTGTCGATGCCAATGATGCTACGAATACTGGCGCCGAGCCCGAGGCCGATGAGATGACCATCATCACGGCACAATATCAAGATAGCGGACGCGGACAAGGCACGAACCGCTGGGAAAGTGAGGCGGGCAAGAACCTACTATTCTCGGTGGCCCTCTACCCTAAGACGGTGGCTGCCCGCCAGCAATACATCCTCTCTATGGCAGGGGCGCTGGCAGTAAAAGCCGCGCTCAACGATTATACCTCGCACATCAGCCTGAAGTGGCCCAACGATGTTTATTGGCGCGACCGCAAGATAAGCGGCACACTGATTGAAACCTCACTATCGGGCCAAACCATACGACGTTGCATCTATGGCGTGGGCATCAACATTAACCAAGAGGTGTTTGTGAGCGATGCCCCTAACCCTGTATCACTTCGGCAAATCATTGGCCACGACACACCACCCGACGAGGTATTAGAGAAGGTGCTTCACCACTTTGAGCATTTTTACCATCTGATAACCGAAGGGCACGACAACCATGTGATAGAGCAATATCGCGAAGCGCTATACCGCAAAGAAGGGCTCTGGCCCTACCGCGATGCCCAAGGGCCGTTTATGGCACGCATCAAAGATGTTATGCCTACAGGCCAGCTAATACTTACCGATGCTGCTGGGCACGACCGCACCTATGCCTTTAAAGAAGTGCGCTTCGTGATAAACGCGCAAACAACCTGACGTAACGAATATTCAAGAACGTTATATTAAGTATAAACAACCGTTAACTTGCTTCGCAAGTAAAGTTATCATACGTAACCTCTGAACATATTAAATATAAATACAATCATAAACGAAAAAACATTATTATGGCAAGATTTAAAAGAATACTGCTGAAGCTCAGCGGCGAGAGTCTGATGGGCAAACAGAGTTTTGGTATCGACCCCGAACGTTTGGGCCAGTATGCCGAACAAATTAAAGAAGTGAGCCAGATGGGCGTGCAGATAGGCATCGTGATAGGTGGCGGAAACATCTTCCGCGGACTGAGCGGCGCCTCAAAAGGTTTCGACCGTGTGAAAGGCGACCAGATGGGCATGTGCGCAACCGTTATCAACTCGCTGGCACTAAGCTCGGCCCTTGAAGCAGTAGGCGTGAAGACCAAGGTGCTCACCGCCATACGCATGGAGCCCATCGGCGAATTCTACAGCAAATGGAAAGCCATCGAAGCCATGGAGGCAGGCTACGTGTGCATCTTCTCGGCAGGCACAGGTTCGCCCTACTTCACCACCGACACGGGTTCGTCGTTGCGCGGCATTGAGA
>CAKQFW010000158.1 GCA_934230965.1 uncultured Prevotella sp. | reverse complement strand
ATCCTACACGTGGTATCGGAGCCACCACGATACAAAAAATTGTCGTTGCTGCCACCGAAAATGAGGTGAGTTTATGGGACGTTATTTCACAACCTTCAGCATACAACCTTCCTGTAAATAAAGGAACGGCTACAAAAATAGAAGGTTTCGTTGCTTTGTTAAATACTTTACGCAGCAATCTTGACAAGTTGAATGCAGCAGAATTGGGCGAAAGAGTGATTCGCGACTCGGCAATTCATAGTGAGATATTTTCAGACAACTCACCAGAAGGCTTGGCACGTCAAGAAAATATTGAAGAATTGACTAACGAACTTCAAGCTTTTGTTGATGATAGGATGGAGGAGGATAATCGTTCTGCTGTGGGGTTAGTAGATTTTCTACAAGAAGTGTCACTGCTGTCAGATATAGAACACAGCGATAATAATGACGAGCAAAACGAAAAAGGTGCAGTTTCGCTTATGACTATCCATGCAGCAAAAGGTCTTGAGTTTCCTGTTGTGTTTATTGTAGGCTTAGAAGAAAATATATTCCCTAGCCTGCGATCATGTGACAGCATGCGTCTTTTAGAAGAGGAACGTCGTTTGTTATATGTTGCTATTACTCGAGCTGAACAAAATTGTTACTTATCGTGTGCAAAAACACGTTATCGTTTCGGAAAAACCGATTACGACCCACCAAGCCGTTTTATAAAAGATATAGACCCGCATTACATTCAGCATGTAATGCAAGACATGGATGAAGCGCAATTTGGCGACAATTGGAATAAGTATCGTGCATTGAGTTTTGGTGACCGTACATCCTTTAGAAGAAAGGAAAACCGTTCAGACGATAGGAGTGATAATTATCGTTCTACATCGAAACAAGAGTACACAAGCTCGGCCTTCAATAATAGTGCTAATGGTCAAACTCTTTCTAAAGATAGAAATCATAGCTCCTTTAAAAAGTTGACTACAGAATTTAAACAACCAATTAGAAGCACGATTTCTGAAGAAAAATCTCCGATACAAACTTCGGTTGGAGGCCTCTCTCAGGGTACTATCATTGATCATCAACGTTTTGGTCGTGGTGAGGTACAACGTATTGAAGGAAAAGGCGAAAACCTAAAGGTTACAGTAAAGTTTGAAGGTGGCGTTGGAACCAAACAGTTATTGGTGAAATTTGCTCGATTTACGATAGTAAAATCTTAATCATCAATATTGCATAGTTACACTCTTTATATACAAATAAGCATAATAATTAGATATTTAATCAAATATGGCAGAAACTAAAAAAACTCGGAAACCACTGTCTACACCTATTGACAGTACTTACGGACATCTACAGCCACAAGCTTTAGATATAGAGAAGGTGGTATTAGGTGCGTTGATGATAGATAAAGATGCTTTCTCTGTTATATCAGAAATTATACGCCCTCAAACTTTTTACGACCCAAAGCATCAGAAAATATACAATGCCGTGCAGACGCTCAATATGAATGAGCATCCAGTAGACATTATGACCGTTACTGACCAACTGAAGAAAGAAGGAAATCTTGAAGCAGTGGGCGGAGCTGCGTATATCGTAGAACTGAGTTCAAATGTGGCTTCATCGGCCAATATTGAATATCATGCTCGCATCCTGGCGCAAAAGTTCTTGGCCCGTCAGCTCATTTCTTTTGCAAGCGTTATTGAAACTAAGGCTTTTGATGAGACAATAGACGTTGAAGAATTGATGCAAGAAGCTGAGGGCAGCTTGTTTGAATTATCGCAACGTAACATGAAAAAAGACTATGTGCAGGTAGATCCCGTTATTACCCGCGCCATGGAAATTCTTAAAAAGGCGTCGCAAAATGATGGTGGTCTTACTGGTGTGCCTACAGGTTACATGAAACTAGATGAAAAAACGAGTGGATGGCAAAGCTCTGACCTTGTGATTATTGCTGGACGCCCTGCCATGGGTAAGACATCTTTCGCCTTATCATTGGCCAAGAATATTGCCGTTGATTATCATGAACCTATTGCATTCTTCTCTCTTGAGATGAACAATGTGCAGCTTGTAAACCGTTTAATATCAAACGTGTGTGAGATACCTGGCAATAAAATGCTGAGTGGTCAGCTTTCGCCTGATGAATGGGACCGATTGGACAAACGCATAGGAAAGCTGCAAGGCGCACCTCTTTATATAGACGATACACCAGGCCTTTCTATTTTTGAGCTCCGCACTAAAGCCCGTCGTTTGGTTAAGGAAAAGGGTGTAAAAATTATCATGATTGACTACCTTCAGTTGATGAATGCCAACGGTATGAAGTTTGGTAGCCGTCAGGAAGAGGTGTCTAAGATTTCGCAGTCGTTAAAAGGTTTAGCTAAAGAGCTCGATATTCCTATTCTCGCTCTATCACAGTTGAATCGTACAGTAGAGAACCGTGAAGGTTTGGAGGGCAAACGACCGCAGTTGAGCGACCTCCGTGAATCGGGAGCCATTGAGCAAGACGCCGACATGGTATTGTTCGTGCATCGTCCTGAATATTACCATATTCTTACTGATGATAAAGGAAACGACCTTCATGGTAAAGCGCAAATTATTATAGCCAAGCACCGTAAGGGCGCAGTGGGAGACGTATTGCTAACCTTTAAGGGCGAATATACCCGATTCCAAGATCCGGAAAAAGAGACAGATGAAAAAGATAACGATCCTTTTGTAAATGGATTAATAAGTAGTAAACTAAATGGAGGAGCCCCTGATACACCTCCAATGGATGCACCATTCGGTACAGATATGTCATCATACATGAATTCAGATGCTCCCTTCTAGTCATGAAGCACTATTAAGGCTATATAAAATGTTGTATAATTTAAGAATAGACACATAAAATCAGTAAAAAACAGAAATATGTAAGTAATAATGCTAAATTTATGATAAATCATTTGTTTCTGTCATATTTTTTATTACCTTTGCAATGTGAACGTAAATATGAAACAAAAGTTTTAAGTTATGGCAACATGCAAGTATAATATGACTAATGCGCTATTCCTATCTTCACTAGTGTTGAACGCGAGTGAGATAGGGTCATGACTTTAAATAAACGATACTGATATGAGCCTTTCTCACTAAAAAAGTGTGAAAGGCTCTTTCATTAATCTTGATTTTCAAATGCAAAAGTCCAAACTTTAAAATATTTCTTTAGCAAAACAATATAGCAAATACTTAAAATATTATCATACAATGAGCGAGAGATTATTTATTTTTGACACAACACTCCGAGATGGCGAACAGGTGCCTGGTTGCCAATTAAACACTGTTGAGAAAATACAAGTGGCCAAACAGTTGGAGCATTTGGGCGTAGACGTAATCGAGGCAGGATTTCCTATTTCTAGTCCTGGCGATTTTAATTCGGTCATTGAGATAAGTAAGGCCGTAACATGGCCCACCATCTGTGCGCTTACTCGTGCTGTAGAAAAAGATATTGATGTAGCTGCCGAGTCGTTACAATATGCTAAGCATAAACGAATTCATACAGGTATTGGTACAAGTGATAGTCATATTAAATTTAAATTTAATTCTACACGTGAAGAAATACTTGAGCGTGCTGTAGCCGCTGTTAAGTATGCCAAACGTTATGTTGAAGACGTAGAGTTTTATGCAGAAGATGCTGGACGCACAGATAACGAATATTTGGCCCAAGTGGTGCAAGCTGTTATTAAGGCAGGTGCTACAGTAGTGAATATACCCGATACCACAGGTTACTGTTTACCAGCTGAATACGGTGAGAAAATTAAATATCTTGTTGAACACGTTGATAATATTGATAAAGCAATACTATCAACTCATTGCCATAACGATTTAGGCATGGCCACGGCAAATACATTGAGTGGCGTACTGAATGGTGCACGTCAAGTAGAGGTAACTATTAACGGCATAGGTGAACGTGCTGGTAACACTTCTCTTGAAGAAATTGCGATGATATTGAAGTGTCATAAACACCTTGATATTGAAACAAACATAAATACAACAAAAATATATCCCACCAGCCGAATGGTAAGTTCATTAATGAATATGCCCGTTCAGCCCAATAAGGCCATAGTGGGTCGTAACGCTTTTGCACATTCAAGCGGTATTCATCAAGATGGTGTGTTAAAGAATGTGCAGACATATGAAATTATCGATCCAAAAGATGTAGGATTAGATGACAATTCTATCGTTCTTACGGCTCGTTCAGGCCGTGCAGCCTTGAAATATCGTCTTCATGTGTTAGGTGTTAATGTTGATGATGAGACCAAACTGGATAAGCTTTACCAAAAGTTCTTACGCATAGCCGACCAAAAGAAAGAAGTAAATGACGATGATATCTTGATGCTTGCAGGTGCTGATACTGCTGAAGCTCACGCTGTTAAGCTTGATTTTCTACAAGTTACTACAGGTATGGGTGTGCGTAGCGTAGCCAGCATTGGTTTGGATATTTCAGGCCAAAAGTTTGAAGAAGCGTCTACTGGTAATGGCCCTGTTGATGCTGCCATTAAGGCATTGAAGAAGATTATTCAAAAGCAAATGGTTTTGAAAGAATTTACCATTCAAGCCATCTCTAAGGGCAGTGATGATGTAGGCAAGGTACACATGCAGGTAGAATATGATGGAAATGTTTACTATGGTTTTGGCGCCAATACTGACATCGTTACAGCCTCAGTAGACGCATATATTGATTGTATCAATAAGTTTAAGGTGAAATAGAAATAAGAACAAAATAAAAAGATAGATAGGATGAATACTTTATTTGACAAGATTTGGGACAAACATGTTGTACAGACCGTAGAAGATGGCCCTACACAACTATATATAGACAGACATTATTGCCATGAGG
>CAKQFW010000157.1 GCA_934230965.1 uncultured Prevotella sp. | reverse complement strand
TGCGAGTGAACATCTTCTACGCCCTCGTCGATGGTAAACTGGCCAGCAGCGGCAATGTCGTAGATGCGGCGCAGCTCGGCCAGCAGCGGTTTCAGCTCGTCTTTCTCGAGCAAGCCAATGCTTTCGAGCATGGTGATGTGTGCCATAGAGCCCAGCACGTCATACGGGGCCAGGTAGAGGTCGAGCTCGCGGTCGCGGCCCACGGTAAACCGTTCTATCTCTTTGTTTACCTCAAAGTTTTTTTCCCAAAGTTTGTGTGCCATAGTGTGTGTTAATACGGAATCATTGCCATCATGTCGGCCACCTTCTCGATGCCTTCTTGCAGCGGCTTCTTTACCATGCCCTTGAGCATGAAGGGGATGTCGCCCTTGAGGGTGAGCTTCAGCTTACAGGTGGTGTCGGAGGTGGGCAACAGCTGTATCCACAGGTTGAAGGGTATAGGACTGTTCTCGGTCTCAAACTTGATGGTTTTCAGTGGCTCGCGGTCGATAACGCGCAGCGTTATTTTGCCCACCATGGGGGCTTCAATCGAGAGGCTGTCGGCATCGAAGGTGAGGTTGTTCAGCTGCTCGGCTTGCTTGCGCTGCTCGTCGGTGAGCTGCCCTTTGATGGCCTCCATACGGTCTTTCAGGCCCTGCAGATGGTTGAGATCGCTCAGCGTGTCATACACCGTTTGCTGAGGATAAGCTATTTGTTTTACGTTACTTTCGAATGTGGTCATAAAGAAATAAAAGCCCCTCCCCCGCGCCGCGCGGAGCGCGGCTTCCCCCTCCCCTTATGGAGGGGAGTGATATGCTTTTTTATTGGAGGTTTGCTCTTTGTTGGAGGTTGTGCTCTTTGTTAGGAGGTTTGCTCTTTATTGGAGGAGATGTTGGGCGTTTAAAGTTGTGATTAAATAAAATAGGAATAGCTCCACAGCCTTACAAAAGCAGCAAGGCATATTACTCCCCTCTCCTACGGGGAGGGGAAAGCCGCGCAAGCGGCGCGGGGGAGGGGCTTTTATTTTTTCCAATTCGCCGGATCCTTACGCCACTCGTGCAGCAGCTCAACATCGGCCTTGGCAATATAGCCTGTGGCCAGAGCCTGTTCTACCACGTGGTCGTAGTCGGTAAGGGTTTGCAGCTCTACGCCAGCATCGGCAAAAGCCTTGGCGGCAACGGGGAAGCCGTAGGTGTAGCTGGCCACCATGCCCACTACCTCGTAGCCAGCAGCACGCAGCGCCTCAACGGCCTTCAGACTGCTACCACCTGTCGAGATAAGGTCTTCAACCACTACCACCTTGGCACCAGCGGGCAGCTCGCCCTCAATAAGGTTGCCCATGCCGTGGTCTTTAGCCTTAGAGCGAACATATACGTAGGGCATGTTCAGCTCGTCGGCCACCAGCGCACCCTGTGCAATGGCACCTGTTGCCACGCCTGCCACGGCCTCGGCCTGTGGAAAGTGCTGCATCACGGTGTGCACCAGCTGCAGTTTTACAAAGTTGCGCAACTCGGGGAACGAGAGGGCCTTACGGTTGTCGCAGTAGAAGGGCGACTTCCAACCTGATGCCCATGTGAAGGGATCGTTGGGTTGCAACTTAATGGCTTTGATGTCGAGAAGTTTCGATGCAAATACTTTTTTTAATGTATCCATAATATACTGTCTTTTAGTTTTTTTCTCGGCACAAAGATAGCCATTTTTTTATAGGTGTGAAAGTTTTTGTTGATAAAAGTAGGGGGCTTTAATCGCCACCCCAAGAGCCAGGGCCCCAATCATAGTCTGTTTCCGACTTTTCTCCTTCTACCACATCTATATTGTCAACATGGCTACCATCGTCGCCATGCACTACGCTGCCATTAAGGAGGAGGGCATCGGTCATAACGATAACGTTACTATAGGGCTGTATATATGTTTTTTTCATTGTTTCTGTTGTTTTATTCGCGCTATATTATTAATGTTCACAAAACACTATCTCACTACCACCTTGCGGCCATTAACAATATAGATGCCTTTGGGTAGGTCTTGCGTGCTCTCGCCATCGCGCACCTTTTGTCCGTCGAGGTTAAACACACCGCTGATACCCTTGTGGCGCGAGGTGAACTGTGAGGGCTGACTGTTGAGGTCGTCGATAGAGGTGGCGTCGTCGATGATGCCATCAATCTCAAGACGCGGAGCCGAGGCCGCACCACCTGTGTTACCCTTCAGCTCAAACCAGCAACGAAAGCCCTTCAAGCCATACTCCTTATTGCTGGGCACCTGCACAATTTGTCCACCACGCATAACGTAGGCACCGCTCAGCTTGTCGCGTCCATCAAGGATGATGCCGTTCTTCTCGTCGTAGGTCTTGGCCAGCGTGCCATAACAGGTAAGGTCGCCTTCATGAGCACTTACCGAGAAGTTGGTTTGCGATATCCAGTTTTCGGTGTTGAGATACTTTGCCAACGAGTCGCGGTTGAGCGTCACCATGGTGATGTCGTAGTGGCCAGCGGGAATGGTGAGCTCGAATCGGTCGTTCACGTCCTGACTCTCACTCTTGCCGTCGGCAGCCAGCCAGAAGCCGTTGTTCGTCTCGGTCGTACTGCCATCCATGAGGCGTGTATAGAACTTTTCGGCGGTGTAGGGCAAGCCCAGATCTTCGGTGAGAGAGGTGGGCTTGATGATGTAGGGCTCAAAGGCCTTCACCATCACGTCGCTATCTTGCGTGGGCTCAACGGTTGTAAAGGTCACCACGCCATCTTTAAGCTTTGTGAGCTTGGCCACCTTCACGTCGTCGCCAAAGGTGCGCTTCATCTGACCAAACTTGAGGTCGACGGGCAGGATGAGCGAGTTCCACTGGCCCTCAGTGAACGTGCGTTTCAGGTGCAGCACACTATTTTTGTAAACGTCTTTAGCATTGGTGAGATATACCAACGAGGGTTGGTCTTCGTCAAGAATAAGCTCGGGGTTACGACGTGGGCCAGCATACAGCAGCTTAAAGTTGTCGACACAGGTTACGTCGCCTGTCTGCAGCTCGCAATCGTCACCAACATAATAGCCTATGCGCAGCGTTACAGGGTGGTTATTATTTATACTATCGATGCCCATAGTTTTCAGGTCTTTCTCGTCGAGACACAGCTGCACCTGGTTTTCATATTTGCCATTGAAGAAAGCACGGCCAGCACCTTGGCCCGAAGCATCAGCAGCCATCAGCTTGGAGGCATCGTCTACCGACAGCTTGTTCAGCGTGGCAGCGCTATACAGCTTTGTTTTATCGATTTTGCCATCTTTCACCACCGCCATCATCAGGTGTGCCGAAACCTTTTCCTTATTATCCTTACGGTAGACCTGTGTGGTGAAGCCGTTGCAGCGCAACAGATACCAACCGACCTTGTGCACCTTGATGTCTTGGGTGAACTGAAAATTCTTGGCGCCACGGGCGTAGCTGTAGAATAGCTTGCCGTAATCTTTTTGGTGGTCGTGATTGTATTTACCACCCCTTGTATCACCCCAAGTGCCAGTGCCACGGTTATCGTAAGTTTTATACTGCATGTTATCGCCAAAGAATATTTTGTCAGATTCGGCCGTTGCTGTCCAAGACGAGGCTTCAATATCATGGATACGGAAGTTTGGCGCCTTCATGATAAACGAGAAATCGATAACATCATTCATATTAGCAGGATTGGCCAATGCCAGTTTATAATATTCGGCCTTGGTGATAACCTTCCATACCTGATTTTTATAGTTAGGATTAGTAACATCCATCGGCTCTTTGCCGTAGATATTACATTCTGGCTTCCAATTTTGGGGTGGATAGGCTGTAACGTAAAATTTATACCACAGTCCATCTGTATATTTACGATTCATCACAAAATAATACACCTTATTAGTTTCAGTGTAGCCTGGTGCTTTGATGAACGAAAAGGTAGTGGCACCACTTATATCATAGATTTTATCATTATCGGTACGGTCCATATAAAGGTATCTATAATCATCCCTATATGCACAACCCAAGTGTGTACCCGTGCTTGAACCAGCAACATGATTGTTAACCCAAAAGCGGTCGGTATAGCCTGTGGCTGTTTCTAACCATATAACGTGAGGCGTATTGTCAAGGGCAGCATGGGTACCCCAAGTGCCACCTATACTAAGGAAGCGTTTGGTTCCCACATTATATAAACAAAGTCGTTTGTTGGGGTCGGTAGGCTCGGCGCTATCGTAGGAGCCAGCGGCACAATCAGCGCTGGGGTCGATGCCGACAAGTTCGTCAACGTTGTCGGCGGCTTGATACTGTGTGCCTTCAGTCTGTGCAAATGTTTTGGTTGTGTTGGCCATCAGCGTCACCAAGGCGGTGAGCAGCAGCACCCTTGTCGCTGTGCTGAAAAGAGCACACGGCAGTGTGAAAAGAAAATGTTTCTTCATTTTTATGATAAGTCTAATAAAATAAGAAATGTATAACTAATACTTGTTGATATGTCTCTTTAATCAGATAAATTAGTTCTTTAATATGACAATCGTTAATCAAAAACTTGGCAAAGTTATTTATAATGTGTTACAAATGTATTACAGACTGTTCTCTTTTCGTGTTTTTTAAGCATTTTACCCCCCCCGATAAACATTCTTTAACAGCCCCACCCCCAACCCCTCCCCTTATGGAGGGGAGTAAATACCCTTGCAAATTATAGTAGGACGGTGGCGTGGTTAAGTGAAGAGTAAAGAGTTCATGTGATGGGCGAGGCTAATCATAGTAGGACGGTGGTCTCCGTGCCCCGTCCTCCAGCACCCAAACATAAAGCCCCACCCCCTATCCCCTCCCCTTATGGAGGGGAGTGAATACCCTTGCTGCTTGTTGGAGAACAGGGCACAGAGCAAGCGTCGCCGAAGGCGGCGAATATCCATAACC
>CAKQFW010000156.1 GCA_934230965.1 uncultured Prevotella sp. | reverse complement strand
GTTTCGAGGTTGGCCGCCAACTTCTTGTCGGTAGAGTAGGTGACGGTGCCCGCCAAGATGTCGCTCTTGAAGAAGTGGTATTCGTTATCTTGTGTGAAGAGGGTAAGCTCGCGGCTGGGCATCTTTCGGCCGGCCTCTACGTAGTCGTCAACCTCATAGTTGAGGCAGCATTTCAGTTTGGCGCACAGGCCAGCCAACTTCTGTGGATTGAGCGAGATGTCTTGAAAGCGAGCGGCATTGGTGCTTACGCTCACAAAGTTTTTCATCCAGGTGGCGCAGCACAGCTCTCGTCCGCAAGGTCCTGTGCCGCCAATGCGGCCAGCCTCTTGTCGGGCTCCAATCTGTTTCATCTCGATACGCACATGGAAGGTCTCGGCCAGCACCTTGATAAGCTGGCGGAAGTCCACACGCTCATCGGCAATGTAGTAGAAGATAGCCTTGTTGCCATCGCCCTGATACTCCACGTCGCCAATCTTCATCTGCAATCCAAGGTCTTTGGCTATCTGTCGGCTTTGTATCATGGTGGCGTGCTCGCGACTCTTAGCCTCGTGATATTTCTCCATATCTACGGGCTTAGCAATGCGATAAACGCGCTTTATCTCGTCGGCCGACTTTAGGTTGGCTTTCTTTATTTGCAACTTTACCAGGCGGCCTGTTAGTGTTACCACGCCTATGTCGTGGCCCGGACTGGCTTCTACGGCTACGATGTCGCCTTTCTTCAGATCAATGTTGTTCACGTTGTGGTAATAACCTTTGCGTGTGTTCTTGAACTGAACCTCCACGAGGTCGGTGCTCTCGTCGTTTCCAGGAACGTCGGCCAGCCAGTCGTAGGTGTTCAGCTGTTTGTCCTGACGTCCGCATGCCTTGTGGCAGAAACCGCGGTCACATCCTCGTGATATCTTGAATTTCATGTTCTTGAAATCTGTCATATAGTGTTTTTTGTCTTTGCCTTGGCCTCTTTATCTTTGGCCGCGGCGAGTGTATATATAGTGTTACGTTTTCTTCTTTTATTATGGTTTGCGTATCAGCGCCACAATGTTCTTTAGGGCAATGTCGTAGAACACCACTTTGCTGTTTACGTTTTGCGAGATGTCGCGTATGGCCAACTGAAACATGTTGCTTATTTCTATCACGTTGGCCTCGTTGATGAAGGGCGAAAACTTGCGGGCAAACTGCTCTTCTTCGGGTGTCATATAGCACAGGTCGGGCTGGCGAAAGTTGTACATAAAGCTTTCACGCACCATGCGAGAGAAGTAGGTCAGCATGCGCTTCTGCTTCTCACGGCCGAAGGCGGTCACCGTTTCGGCCCATTTCTTCAGCTCTTTTACCTTTCGGCTGTAGCAAAGACGCATGAAGAGGGTGAAGAGGTCGAAGAACTGATGGCTCTCGTTGCTGGTGTCGAGGGTCTCGATGGCCTTTATCCAGCTGCCGCCTGCCACGCGAGCGATGGCGTGTGCTGTGTCGGCATCAAGGCCTCGACGCTGCTGTAAGGCTTGCTCTATGTCGGCGGTGTCAATACGCTTCATGGCGAAACGCTGGGTGCGGCTGAGGATGGTTTCGAGCAGTAAGCCTGGCTCTTCGCTCACCATCAGGAAGATGGTGCGCTGGGGCGGCTCTTCCAGCGTCTTCAATATCTTGTTGGCGCTGGTGGCGTTCATACGCTCGGGCAACCAAATAATGCTTACCTTGTAGCCACCCTGACTGGCTTTGAGGCTTAGTTCGCGCGTCAGTTTGTCGGCTTCGGCAGCGGTAATCACGGCTTGCTGGTTGGCAGCGTCCATGGCTGTCATCCATTGTTCAAAGGTGAAGTAGGGGCCGTGGCTGAGCATTTCGCGCCATTGTGCCATATAATCGTCGCTCACGGGCTTGTATTCGGCACCTGAGTTGGCGGGCTTAATGGTGGGAAAGGTGAAGTGTAGGTCGGGATGATTGAAGCCCTTTAGCAGCTGACTGTTGTTTAACAGGTGTGCCGCAAAGGCCATGGCCATGGCCATCTTACCGCATCCTTGCGGACCCGTGATGAGCATAGCGTGCGGCAAACGGTCTTCTTTCTCCATCTGCATGAGGCGTTGCCATGCTTCTTGCTGTCCTACTACTTCATCAATGCTCATTATGATTGCGCTTTATTTGTTGGATTTTCTTATTCTTTTATATGTTGTTTTGAGGCTTGTTTGGCGATGTTTCCCTCTTCTTCTGCCTTTGTTACATTTATAAAAGGCGCTTGGCAACCTCGCATACTGAGTCGACTGCCGACACGGTGTAGAAGTGAATGTTCTTTACACCAGCATTATACAGTTCTTGACATTGGGCGGTAGTCCACTCTACACCCAATGCCTTGGCATCGTCGTCGGTCTTGCATTTTACGGCTTCGGTAGCCAATGCCTGTGGCAAATCGCAGTGGAAGGTGCGGGGCACCACGGTGAGTTGCGATAGCTTGGCAAACGGCTTGATGCCAGGAATGATGGGTATGGTGATGCCATTGGCGCGCGCTTTCTCTACAAAGTCGAAGTATTTCTGGTTATCGTAGAACAACTGTGTAACGGCATATTCGGCGCCAAGGTCTTGTTTCATCTTCAGATATTGCATGTCCATCTCAAGGTTGGGGGCCTCTTCGTGCTTCTCGGGGTAGGCGGCCACGCCAAAATGAAAGGGCTTGCCAGGGTGCTTAATGGGGGTGCCGTCAACAAAGAAGCCTTCGTTGAAGCGGTTCACCTGTTGTATGAGCTGTGTGGTATGCTCGTATCCGCCAGGTGTTGCCTTGAAGCGGCTGTCTTCCTTGGCCTTGTCGCCACGCAGCAACAGTAGGTTCTCAATGCCGAGAAACTGCAGGTCAAGCAGCTCATATTCAATGTCTTCGGTGGTGGCTCCGCTACAAATGATGTGTGGAATAACGGGTATGTTATATTTGTTCTGAATAGCAGCGGCAATGGCTACGGTGCCTGGGCGTCGACGAATACGCAGACGCTCATATTGTCCGCTTTCCAGTTCGCGGTAAACATACTCGCTATGGTGTGTGGTTATATTGATATACAGCGGGTTAAACTCTTTCAGCTTGTCGATGGTAGAGAACAAAAACCCCGTGCCATTACCCTTCAAAGGTGGTAACACCTCAAAAGAGAAGTGGCGCGAGGCGTTGTTATCGTTGATGAGTTCCTTTACATTCATAAGCGTATATTTCTTGTAATGTATGCAAAGTTACTGAAAGTCTTGCACAAAATGGCATGCTTGCTTGTTTTTTTCGCCTTTAATACATCGTTTTATTAGAAAACAAGACTGTTTGTTGACAATTCATTATTTTTCCCTTCTTTGCTTCAAGATCTTTAATTCTCCTTGTTTTCATCAAAGGGTTTTATTTCTTCTTGTTTTTATTAAGAGGTTTTATTTCTTCTTGTTTTCATCAAAAGTTTTTTTATCAAGAGGTTTTATTTCTTCTTGTTTCCATCAAAAGTTTTTTTATCAAGATGTTTTATTTCTCCTTGTTTTCATCAAGATGTTTTATTTATCCTTTTGCATAATGTCGCGAATGAGCATGCCAGCTGGGGCGAGCACGGTGCCATGGTCGAAGCCGCTGAGCTCGTGAATGGGGATAAACTTGTTGCCCATGCCTTCGAGCACCGACTTGAGATAGAGGTTTTCTTCATAGCGCGACATTTGTTCCAAGCGGCGGTCGCCAGTAATGAGGGTGAGGTTTGTGTTTAGTTTACGGGCGTTGTTCAGTGGCGCCATCTTGTCGACAATGGGCAAGGTGAACGATATTTTGCGCTCTTTGCGTATGGTGTAGTGTGTGGCACATTGTCCGCTTACGGGGAAATAGCCCTTTATCGAGTCGGCGTCAACGCCATATTCGGCCAGATACGCCTTGTCAAGAGCCAGCATAAGCGTGAGATATCCGCCAGCCGAGTGGCCGCCTACATACACTTGTGTGGGGTCGCCGCCATATTCGGCTATGTGTTTAAGGGTCCACGCTACGGCTGCCGCCGCGTCGCGGGTGTAGTCGGGGCATTGGCAGCGAGGAAACAGACGGTAGTTAGGGGCCACTTGCGCGAAGCCGCTATTCATTAGTTCGGGTCTAAACTCTTTGTTGCCGCCTTCAAGTCCGCCACCATGAAACCACACAATGGTCTTGAAACCCTTCTTTTGTGTGGGTAGGTACATATCTAGTTTGCAGCGTTCACGGCGGTAGGCTGAAGTGTCGTCGGCGCTGATGTAAGCAATGTCTTTCAGCGTCTGATACTCATTCTTTATAGCTTTATTCTTAGCTTGCGCAGTGGCTTTATTCTTAGCTTGCGCAGTGGTTCTATTCTTAGCTTGCTCAGAGGCTCGTTTATTGCCTTGTGCATTGACAGTCAACACGGCTGCCAGCATGATGATAATGGTAAATAACTTTCTCATGTTGTTTGTTTTGATGTTTCTGTTAGATGTTGCTTGTTTAGATGTTGTTTTTTCGAATTGCAAAAGTATTTATAATTCTTTGAATGTGCAAACGTTTTCACTAAGTTGTTATAAACAATTAAAATAAACTATGGTTTCTTGTGTATTTCTATATTTTTATCTAATTTTGTCGAAGAAAACCAAATAAACAATTAATACAAATCACATTTAATAGGATGATGCGTGGCGCTGTTGTCACACATCTACAATAGATAACTATCCAAACAGATAAACATCTAATAGAGGTAACTATCCCAACAGATACATATCTATAAAGGTAACTATCTAAACTGAAAACTCAAAAAACAGTATAAACAATAGAACTGAATAAACATAATAATTAAAACAAAATACGTAAAACAATGAAACAAGGAAAGAAACTGCTCACTGGCGCCACTCTTATGTTGGCCCTTTCTGCAGGTCAGGCTAATGCTGCCTCGCCCCTCATCTCGTTC
>CAKQFW010000155.1 GCA_934230965.1 uncultured Prevotella sp. | reverse complement strand
CCATCAACGGTAAAACAGAAACCCTCGCTGGCCCTGTATATGTAGCCGAAGGCATTAACTATGAAGACCAAACGGCTTATATAGAGAACAGCGTTAACGGCACGTTCCAGAACATGACCTTCTTTGGTTCGTATAACAACAAGACAGCGGTGTCGGCCGACTCGTATATGTTTAGCAAGGGCGACCTTGTTCACACCAGCAAGCCACACACTATAAAGGCTTATCGCTGCTGGCTGAAGGAAAACACACCGTCGGGCAAGTTACTGCAGTTATCGCTCAACAATAACAACATGGGCAACACTACAGGCATACAGGTGGTGGAAGAAAACAAGCGTAACGTTAACTCTGGCATCTACAACATGGAGGGCATGCGCATGAACACCAACAACGTTAATGAGCTGTCGAAGGGCGTGTACATTGTAAACAACAAGGTAGTAGTAGTAACAAAATAAAGACAGAACACTAAGATGAAAAAAACATATATATCGCCCACCATCACCGTTATCGGCGTTGAAAGCTCAGAACTGATGGCAGTGAGCGGATGGGCTCCTGATGGCGACAAGGAACACGGATTTGACATCGTTGAAGAAGGCGAGACAACCGGTGGTTATTTTAAGGATGATGACTTCTAAATAAGAATGGTAACGCTTTAAAAGGCAAGCCCCATGGTTACGTTTTTCGTAATCATGGGGCTTTTGGTTTATGTATAGGCCGTAAGAACGGCTATTACTCTACAAAGACATCAAAGTCGAGGTCGGCATCTTTGCTCTTTGTTGTTGCGGGCTTTGCAGTCTTTGGCTTAGCCTTGAGGTTACCCTTTTCGTCGAACATGCCATAGGTGGTGCGCAAGACGATAAACTCGGTGCGGCGGTTCAGCTGGTTGCATATCTCCTGCTTCTCGGGGTCGAGCTTCTTGATAAACTCCTCGGTCAGCACGTCGCCCTCTTTCAGCCATGTTAATTTCTCGGTAAGCTTCTTCTTAATGGTCTTGGGCTTCTCCTTACCATAGCCCACGGGCGAGAGACGTTCAGCGGCAATGCCTTTCTCTACCAGATAATTAACCACGCTCTCGGCACGGCGTTGCGCCAACTTTTTATTATACACCGATGAGCCTTTATAGTCGCAATGCGACGACAGCTCGATAGTAACGTTGGGGTTCTCGTTCAACAGGCGCACCAGCTCGTCGAGCGCTGTTTGCGACTCGGGGCGCAAGGTAACCTTATCAAAATCGTAGAAGATGTTGTCGATGAGCACGGGGGCCGTGATTGATGCCAAGGGGAACTGCAACACATACTCGTGCGAGTCGGGCTTGGGCTCTACCTTCAAATCTTCTTTATGATTAAGGAAGCCCTTGCAGGTGGCCAAGAACATATACTCGACACCAGGCGTGAGCACCTTCTCAAACGAACCGTCGCTCTTCACACCCAACTTCAGGTTGGTGCCGTCGGTGCCTATCATATACACCTGTGCGGCGGGTAACTCGTAGCCCTCTTGCTCGTACACCCATCCCTTTACGCTCTGTATAATCTCGGGGTTCTCAAAGCTGTATATATGGTCCCAGCCACGGCCGTCGCCACGGTTTGACGAGAAGAAGCCACGGTTCTTCACTCCCTCAAAAGTCATGCCAAAGTCGTCGGCCTGCGAGTTGAGCGGATAGCCCGGATGTTCAAGCTCGTAGCGCCCATTCTTCTTAGGGTGGGCAATGAAGATATCTAAGCCACCGAGGCCAGGGTGGCCGTCAGACGAGAAGTAGAGGTCGCCATTGGGCCGAAAGGTGGGAAACGCCTCGTTACCAGTGGTGTTGATGGGGGCGCCCAGGTTTTCAACGCCACCAAAGCCCGCCGCTGTGATGCGCACGCGCCAGATGTCGAGGCCACCCTGACCGCCAGGCATGTCAGAGGTAAAATATAGCCACTGCCCGTCGGGCGAGATAGCGGGGTGTGCGTAGCTCGACAGCGTGTCTTTAGTTAGCTCAATGCTGGTGGCCTTGCCCCATGCGGCATCGGCACGAGTCGACTTAACAATTTGTGCATAACGCGGATACGAGGGATCGGTCACACACTGCGTGAGGTACATCTCGCGCTGGTCGGTAGAAAGGCAACTGGCACCCTCGTCGTAGGCGGTGTTTAGGCCGCCCGTCACGGCTTCGGGTTTCGACCATTTACCTTTATCATCCTTTGTAGATACAAAGATGTCGCCATTCTTGGTGCCCGTGATGCCGCTCAGCTCGTCGCCCTCGGCCTCGTTGCGCGTCGAGGTGAAATAAAGTTGGTCAAACTGGTCGCCGCAGAGCATGGGCGAGAAATCGGCTCGGCGCGAGTTGAACACATCCATACGCTTTACGGTGTAGCGCGAGCCCTGCTTCTTCCATTCTTGGGCGTGGCGGGCAGCATACAGGCCGTTCTTGGCCAGAAGGTCGTTGGGCAGCGAGTCGAGCACGGCCTGAAATTGCACTTCGGCCTGTTTATAGTCGCCATTCTTTAGCAACTGGCGGGCATACTGCAACTGGTCGTCGGCCGTGGCCTGCTGATAACGTATGGCGTTGCGGTAGGCGGCTACGGCCTTGGGTGTGGCATTAATCTTGTTATAGCACATAGCCATCTTGCGGGCTATGCGTCCGCGCTGCTCGCGCTCCTTGGCAGGGGTTTTGTTGTAAGCCTGCTTATATTGTGCCGCGGCATCATAATATTCGCCTATGGCGAGATGCTTTTCGGCCTTCTTCAGGTTTTTCTCGGCTCCGCAGCTGGCCAGCACGCTGGTGCCCACGGCCACACACAAGGCCACTACAAGCGTGGCCCAAAGCGGTTTATCGTGATAAGAGTGTATATGCATAATGCAGCAAAAGCTTTTACTATAATAATAGGTGTACGAAAAGAAAACGAAGAAAACGCCGTTTTATTGTGCCCACGCAATGTTGTGCAAGGGGGAATGAAAACGTAGTCTTGCTAATATCTATTTTATATTTCGCACAGCAATGACATGCTGATAGGTAGAACGTTTAAAGACTTGTGTTACTTCTATTATAAATATTTGCAATAGCATATAACGGATAGATAAGAATATCATCAAAGGCTGCAAAGTTTTCTAAAGAGGTACGAACGCCTTTATCTAAATGCTTTATATCTAAGAATATGCGCAAACTCTGCATTGAACCACGCGTACCCGATTTTACCTCTATAGGATAAATCGTGCCATTAGAAGAAACAACATAATCAACCTCTGCATTAGAGTCTTTCTTTTCTCTATGCCAACAATACAAATTATCGTTCAGATAGAGAGGACGATTTTTTACCAATTCGGTTCCCACAAATACTTCGGCCAAAGCACCACGATTAACAAGCCTAAGATCATTTGAAACAAGAACATCGGTTAAGTCAAGTTCAAGCACACGTTGCAACAAACCTGTATCCATGAAAATATATCGTTTATATTTTTCCTTTGCTTCGGCAAAAAGAGGTACCCCATTACTATCGGTATGTACCACCGAATAAATCAGCCCTGCCATGCAGAGCATTTCTAAAGCCTCTTTAACAAGAGGTGTGCGATAACCAGTATCGACCTGTGTATAAACGAATTTTCCTTGTCCTTGCAAAGCAACAGAACGAAGCACATCTTTCAATAACCCTACTGGTATCTTGTCATGATATTTTTTAAAGTCATCTTGATAAGAGATGACCAATTCGCTCAATATCTGTTGACATTCTAACATATTTTCAGTCTCAACATACCTTGAGACACACTCGGGCATACCACCAATTACCAGAAAAATGCGAAGAAGCGCTAACGCCTTAGAATGTATAAGGTCGGGCAACGGGTTCTCGGGAGTGGCATGGGCTACCATGTCTGATAAAGACTTTTTACCAAGAGCCCATAAAAACTCTTGAAAGCTAAACGAATACATAAACAATGAACGTATTCGGCCTACACCAAAAGAGGGTAAATCACGAAGAGCAAACTCTAAAAGTGAACCCGCTGCTATAACATGCAACAGGGGCATCTTTTCATAAAAATATCGTAATTTGTTGATTGCAGCAGGACAAGCTTGTATCTCATCTAAGAACAGCAATGTGTGGTCTTCTTCAATAGGAGTGTTGAATATTACCGATAGCTGTTGGCATATTTGCTGCGGAGAGAGACCTTGCTCAAACAGAGAGTGAATGTCAGTCCACTCATTTAAATCAATCTCTACATAATATTTAAAACGCTCAGATAAATGTCGCACAGCAGAAGTTTTACCCACCTGCCTTGCGCCACGCAACAAAAGAGGCTTTCTGTGCTCACTTTCACTCCACCTTATTAACTCCGTATCAACATATCTTTCTAAGTATTTCATATTCAATACTATTTTATATTTTCGGTAGCAAAGATACTAAAAGTTTGACAAAAATCGGTATCTAACAATTGCTATTTTATTATAAAATCGGTATCTAAGTAACAGTAAAAGAAAAAAAATAACATAAATTTGCATTATTCAATATAAAATCACTAACTTTGCACCCGACTTACAGAGCGTAAGTTAAGGGGTGTCCGATATTTCGGGCTGAGATTATACCCTCAAACTTGATCCGGGTAATGCCGGCGTAGGGATTGAAAAGGTGCCTAACAGCGCCCCTTTTTTGTGTTTTATATTTTCAGGTTAATTATTTCAACATGAAACATTACATGAGCATTGCGCTGATGTCTACTTGCGGACTTGCCGCACAGACCGTTACAGCGCAGAACGCCATCGACACCGTGAAGGTGCAACAGGTGGCCGAAGTGGTGGTTAAGGGCGTGCGTGCCACAAAGAACGCACCGTTTGCCGTAGCCAACATTAACAAATCAGAATTAAAAAACTTCTCAACAAGTGGTAAAGAGCTGCCCTTCTTGTTCAGCCGCACACCGGGTGTGGTAGCATGGAGCG
>CAKQFW010000154.1 GCA_934230965.1 uncultured Prevotella sp. | reverse complement strand
GTCAAGGATATGCGGTGTCGAAAGATTGGGCACTTGCATTTCGGGATGCCATGCTGCTACTGTTGCTACTCGCCGCTGTAAACGTTGCACTTCATCACTCCAGTTAAGCAAACTAATCCCCTCTTTTTTCACCGCTTCGCATACAATGTTTATTATTTGTTCTGGCGCAGCATCGTGTATCGGTTTGCTGCTGATAATTAACTTCCCAATTCGTAATTCTTGTTGCATAACCACACATGCTTGTTTGCTATCCCATGATAGGTTGGTATGCTGTGTGGTAAGGTTTGTATCTAAATCGTCAGGGTTGAGAGCTGCTGCTAAAAACACGGTTCCTGTAGTGCCTGTCGTGGCATGAAGCGAAGCAACCGTTATCCACGTATGTGCTGTAAGTGTATCATTACGGTCTATCTGCACTTGTGTTCCGTTTGACAATCTGTAAAGACCGATATCGTTTACAGCCATAGCAATGCGCTCAGGGTAGGCATAAGCCAACAGTAGTCCCACTTGTTGTGGAACGATGTCGGTGTTATCTTCATTGGTATGTGCCATTCGACGATAGTCGTGTGCTATTTGTTCTATGCGTTTCCAAACACCTAGTTGGTGACGTCGTCGTATAGAACGTAGCGTTGAAATTCGCAAACTAAGATCTGTATCGCCCAGTGCCACCATCGGGTCTTTTTCTTCTAAGAGAGCAGCGATGTCACATGCTAATGCTCTATCAGAAGGGCTATGAGCTTCAGTAATCATGCGAGCTATGCGTGGGTGGCAAGGTAGTGTTGCCATACGTTTACCTTGCTCTGTGATGACACCATCAGAGGTGATTGCTCCCAGTGACTTTAGTAACATTGTGGCTTGTGCCAAGCTTGCAGATGGTGGAGGTGTGAGCCATGGTAGATGGGTAACATCGGTTTCTCCGAAAGCAGAAATCGACAACAAGGTAGGGGCAAGGTCGGCTGTTTCAATTTCGGCTTTTCGTTGCTCAATCATAAGGTGCTCAGAGGCTTTCGTCCATAGCCGATAGCAGATACCTGGTGCTACGCGTCCTGCTCGTCCTGTTCTTTGAGCGGCCATATCAAGGCTTATGCGCTCTGTGCTGAGGTGTGTTAAAGCTGTATGTGAATTAAAAACAGGTGTACGATATAGTCCGCTGTCAATAACAATTCGCACGCCTTCAATGGTTACTGATGTTTCGGCAATGGGGGTGGCCAATACCACTTTACGTTCGCCGAGACGTGATGGGGCTATGGCTTGTTTTTGTTGCGCTGCAGTAAGGTTACCATATAAAGGATAAATCGTAGTAGGTGAAAGGGCATCTCCTAATAGTTCTGCGCATTGCATAATATCTGCTTGTCCTGGAAGAAAAGCAAGAATATCGCCCTCATGTTCTTTATGAGCTTGACAGATGGTTGAGGCCACGGCTTGAGCACAATTAGTAGGTGTCGCTTCATTATTGGCATCAGTATAACAAATCTCAACAGGAAACATTTTTCCCTGGCTTTGCAACACAGGGGCCATTAATGTTTGGCTAATGAATCTAGTGTCGATAGTAGCTGACATGATGACAATTTTGAGGTCGGGACGAATAAGTTGTTGTGCTTGACGTGTAAGGGCAAAGGCAAGGTCAGCATGCAAACTTCGTTCATGAAACTCGTCAAAGATAACCACACTGATACCATCAAGTGTAGCATCGTCAACTAGCATGCGGGTGAGAATACCTTCTGTAAGTACTTCAACGCAAGTGTTATTTGAAACCTTGCTCTCAAAACGCACACGATAGCCAATGCTTTGACCTACGGCTTCGCCTAAAGTGTAAGCCATGCGTTCTGCTATCTGCCTTGCAGCCATGCGTCGTGGTTCAAGCATCAATATCTTTCCCTCGTTACTGAATTCGGCCATGAGGGTAAGAGGTAGCAACGTTGATTTTCCTGCACCTGGTGGCGCAGTTACAATTGCAACATTGTGGTCGTGCAGCGTATTGTTTAATTTTTGAGCAATTTCTCCAGCTGGTAGAGAGCCAGTTTGTTGCAAAACATCATCTACTGTCATTGTGAGATATGGTTTAAAATGAGCGCTTCATACGGCACAGCTGGCGGTAAGGACAGTTTGTGCAGTTGGCGTTGTCGGTAGTGGGATAGAAAGGTCGAGAAGCATCGAATATTTCGTTAATTGTCAGCGATAGTTGATTTTTAAATTCATCCTCATAGTTTTTGATATCGCTGATTCTGCTTTCTATCTTATCCTTTTTAAACGTTAGCGTAGGATCATAGCCCTCGCGATGTGAATGTTGAATGAAAAGTAAAGCAGGACTCACGGGGAGTAGCCTTGGATTAAACTGTTTGTCGTTCCGGATGATGAGCGAGTAGAGCATTGCCTGAAGATAATAGTTGGCATGTAATGCTCCTATGTCTTTTCTTGTGAATACCGTTTGCACATCTGCTACATTGCGTGTTGCCTCTTTGCCAGTTTTGTAGTCGACTACTCGAATGGTTTCTTCGCGTGTATTGGGGTCGACTATCATGTCAAGGCGGTCGATGAGGCCACCTACTTCCAAAGTTCGTGTTTTGCCGTTTGCTTCTACATTAAATTTATCATAAACAGGCATTTCTAAGCCAATGATGCGGAAAGGAGCGTAGCGCTTGTCAAGGTCGAGCAAGTTGTGAACATAACGAACGATAACAGCCCGATTGATAAGTTGTAAACCATTGTATTGAGGTTTACGTTGCGAGTCGGATATTTTGAATAGTTCAGTGCTGAATGCTTCATCAACGGCCATATCAATAGCATGTGGTTGCTTTAATATTTTTTCTATAGACGAGGCGTATACATTGCCTTTTTTATCGCAGATATTCCGGTAAACTGTTTCCGATGCTTTGTGAAAAATATTACCAAATATTCGATTATCCATGCTTAGCTGTTCTTCGTCTATGTATTCGTGTATGTGTGCCACGTGATAATAGTAGAAACTAAGTGGGCAACGCATATACTTGTTGATGGCGGTGGGCGAGAGGCGTGTCATATTGTTTAGCTCTTGCATGATGGCCTCTGTCTTCTCAATAGTTACAGGTGATGTGGGTAAGCTAGCGTGTTCAGCTTGTAGAGTAAAATGTTGAAAAACGATATTGCTCTCAACCATTAGTTGTGTTATAAATCTACTCTTTTCGCCTACCTTCATATCATCAGTGCTGGTGGTGTATACAATGGTAACGTCAGTAGCACGTTGCAATAGCCTGTTGAAATAATAGGCATAGATGGCTACTTTATGGTCAATAGTGGTTAGACCATAAGCTTTGCGTATAGTATATGGGATGAATGATGCATCGTTCACACTTTTGGGCATCTTACTTTCATTACATGACAGAATGAGCAGATGTTTGAAATCAAGATTACGCGTTTCAAGTACGCCCATAACCTGAATTCCTTCGATGGGCTCGCCATGGAAGGGAATAGAGGTGCCTGATACCAACTGTGTAAATAGGCGTAGTATGGTTGAAAGGTCGGCTTCAAGTTCGCCCTCTTTTATAAGAGATAATAGTCGGCTTACCAGCGTATACATACGAAATACCGATTCAACAAATAAAGCATCAGCTTCGGGTGCCTTTATACCAAGTAGTTTCAGTACCTGTTGTAACCATTCGAAAAGGCGCGAATTATAGGTTGAAGCATCTGTGTTAGAAGACGTGTTAATGTCTTTGAATATCAATGCGGTGGCGTCGTCTATTGCCAGCTCTTCCATGCTCGGATAATAGCGTTTCTTGCTATAAAGCGCATCTGCCAGCGATGTGTTTTCAGAGGTTAGATAAGCCATGTATGGGTGGCGCAGAATTTTTAGCACATGGTGCATGATAAAGCTGTGCGACCCCTTATTATATCCTAAGGTTTGTAAAGCAATGAGTTGGCTTACGAATGAGGTAACAGCTGTTTGTTGCAATGGAAAACCAGTTGTAATGTTGGCTTTTTGCACCTTGTCTGGTAAGGCATGCATAAGGGTTTGCAAAATGTTTTCATCGCACATAACAATGGCTGTTTCTTTACCTTTTGCTATACGCTGTGCATTGTCTTCTTGCAACCAATGAGTCATAAATGCTGCCTGTACCGTATCTGTCGAAGCACTTACTATATTAATCTTTGGTAGGTGTCCAAGATTATCATAAAGCTTATTGTCGGTATTATCAAACTCGTTTGGGAATAACTCAAGGTATTGGGCAATAAAATGTCCTGCTTCGTTCTCTGCCATATTTTTGTGTGGCATATAGTAGCGATCATAGTCCCAATAAAATTTAGCTTTACCTTGCTGTTTCAGGGTTTTGAACAACTGTTGCTCTACAACGTGTAACAGATTAAAGCCCACAAAAATGTAGACATCGTATGGATATTGTACGCTGTCGTCGGTAGCTACTGCTCTGTATAAGGATCCTTCGTAGGCCAGTTCTTGTTGCTTGAGCCGTTTGTTAAAGTCATTGTATATGTCTGCAATATGTTTCCACAGACTGATGAAACGTCGTTTCAGTTCGGTATCGTCATCGGCAAAATTAGCGAAAAACTTTTTCAGCATCTCGCGTTGTTCGGCCGTAAGATATGAGGTATCATCTAGTTCGTGCAGGTTTTCAATGTTTTGAAATATTTTTTTTGCGTCGGCCATGTTTTTGTCAATGTCGTCAAAGTCGGCAAGCAGTAACTGTCCCCATCCATAGAAATGGTCAATGCTTTCGTTTATGCCTGTACATTTTATAAACGATTTATGTAGGTCACACACCAATTTAATGGGGTCAGCTACTGTGAGGCTTGATTGTGCTCGAAACAGATCGCTGATGGTAAAATAGGCGGGCGTCCATATGGGAGCATCGGTTTTCTGTACCAGATGGTCGTTCAGAAATAACGATGCACGTTTATTTGGAAATACTATAGCAATGCGCGACATGTTAGTGCCGTATTTCTGCAACAGGTCTGTGGCTACA
>CAKQFW010000153.1 GCA_934230965.1 uncultured Prevotella sp. | reverse complement strand
ACCAATACCAGTGAACGAGCCTTTCAGATCGTCGGTAGCGGCCTGAGCATCCTGTGCATTGATATACACGGAATGGGGGTCGAGTTCTGACAAAATTAGGGGGATGGCATTGTCAACCAACGAGTCGATATTTACTTTATCAACATATTGATCGTCAATGATATGCAAGAGGTTTGACAGACGGTTGCTGCCCGAATTGATGATATTGAGACGGTTGCCCGAAAAGTGGTTAGCATAAAAATTACCTATCAATATGCCTACCACAATGCATAATGCCATGAGCAACGGCATCATTCTGTTCGACTTATTCATATCTTCTCAATTCAATTGTTAGTTTTGCAATATTAGCAATATATGTTTCTTTATTCTCTCTCAAATGTAGCGTATTCTGTCGCTTTTAATCGTTTGGGTTCATGGCAGCCTCAGCATCGGGTGCATCTGGATTAATGTGCAGTATCTCGATGTTAGCCCGCTGCAACAGCTCAAGACCATCGGCCAAACGATATTTATTGGCAAACACCACACGTTTGATGCCTGCTTGTATAATGAGTTTGGCACACTCGATACAGGGAGAATCGGTAATGTACAACGTTGAGCCATCGCTATTGTTATTGCTGCGCGCCAACTTGGTAATAGCGTTGGCCTCGGCATGTAGCACGTAGGGTTTGGTTACGTTGTTGTCGTCTTCGCACACGTTCTCGAAACCGCTGGGCGTACCATTGTAGCCATCGCTGATAATCATCTTGTCTTTCACAACGAGGGCGCCCACCTTGCGGCGCTGGCAATAGCTGTTCTCAGCCCAGATGCGAGCCATGCGCAGGTAGCGCTGGTCGAGGGCAATTTGTTTTTTATTGTTTGATGCCATTTCTTTCTAATAATGCGTCAATGGTAGGTTCTTGTCCGCGGAAACGCTTGTAGAGCGTCATGGGATGCTCGGTACCCCCCTTCGACAAGATGCAATCTCTGAAGCGCTGCGCCGTATCTTTATTGAAGATGCCCGTCTTGCGGAACACGCTGAAGGCATCGGCATCGAGCACCTCGGCCCACTTATAGCTGTAATAGCCAGCGGCATATCCGCCCGACATGATGTGGCTAAACTGCACCGTCATACAGGTGTCGGGCAGCTGGGGCAGCACCATGGCGCGTTTCCAGGCTTCTTTCTCAAAGGGTATAATGTCTTGCGTGAAGGGCTGCTTCTGTGTATAGTAGGCCATATCGAGAAGGCCAAAGCTTACCTGACGCAAACAACCGTAGGCGGCCATAAAGTTACGACTTTTCACGATGCGCTCGATGAGGTCGTCGGGAATGGGCTCGCCCGTTTTATAGTGTATGGCAAAGGTGCGCAAGAAGTCTTTCTCTACCGCATAATTTTCCATAAACTGCGAGGGAAGCTCAACAAAGTCCCACCAGACGTTGGTGCCGCTAAGACTCTCGAAACGGGTGTTGGCAAACATGCCATGCAAAGCATGGCCAAACTCGTGCAAGAAGGTTTCAACCTCGCCCAATGTAAGCAAGGCGGGCTTCTCGGCGGTGGGCTTGGTAAAGTTCATCACCACACTAACGTGGGGACGAACGTTATTGCCCTTGCGATCAATCCATTGGCCTTGAAACTCGGTCATCCATGCCCCACCCTGCTTGCCTTTGCGAGGATAGAAGTCGGCATAAAGCACGGCCAAATAGCTGCCATCTTTGTCAAACACCTCGTAGGCTTTGACGTCGGGATGATAAACGGGTATATCGACATTCTCACGGAAGGTGATGCCGTAAAGGGTTGTGGCCAAGCCAAAGACGCCACGAATAACGTTTTTCAACTCGAAATAGGGGCGCAACATCTCAGCATCGAGATTGTAACGCTCCATCTGCAACTTGTGCGAATAGTAGCTAAAGTCCCAAGGCTGCACTTCAAAACTATCGCCCTCAAGCTTACGAGCTATCTCGGTAATCTCACTCACCTCTTTCTCGGCAGTGGGATGATAGGCTTCAATCAAGTCGTTAAGAAGCTTATATACATTGTCGACATTGCTGGCCATACGATGTTTCAGAACATAGTCGGCATAGGTCTCTGAACCTAACAGCTGCGCTATCTCGCGACGAAGGTTCACCAGGCGCTGGCATATCTGCAGGTTATTTTCTGCATTGTCGTGTGTACACTCGGTGTTTTTGGCCATATACAGCTCACGCCGCAAGTCGCGTTGGGTGCTGTAAGTCATGAATGGCGAATAGCTGGGGAAGTCGAGGGTAAAGATCCATCCCTCTTGTTCTTCTTCACGAGCGGTTTGTGCGGCCGCTTCAATGGCGGTGTCGGGCAGGCCATCAAGCTGGGCTTTATCAGTGATATGCAGTTTGAAGGCTTTGTTCTCTTTCAACAGGTTTTGTGAGAACTGTAACGAAAGCATACTGGCCTCTTCAGTGAGGGCACGCAAGCGCTCTTTTCCAGTCTCATCAAGCAGGGCGCCACTACGCACAAATCCGTCGTAGCAAGTATCGAGCAGCATTTGCTCTTCGGGGTTCAGCTCGCGATGGTGGTTGTAAACATGCTTGATACGCTCGAAGAGTTTCTTGTTCAAACGCACATCGTTTGAATGTTTGGTCAATATCGGACTCATCTTCTGCGCCAAGGCATCAAGCTCGTCACAGGTCTCGGCACTAAGCATGCACGAGAAGACATTCGACACGCGATCAAGCAAGTCATAATAATGTTCGCCCTTGCTGGTATCAACACGGGCTATGGTGTTTTCAAATGTTGGTTCGGCGGGGTCGTTTACCGTTTTCTCTATCTCTTCATCATCGCGACGGATGCCCTCGAGGAATGCTTCCTCATAATCGGATAGCTGTATTCGATGGAAAGGCACAGTGCTGTGCGGTGTATCGTATGTTTCAAAGAAGGGGTTGGTTCGCTTTACTGCGTCGTTGCTCATTTTACACATTCTAACGTACTAAAATATATTTACTGCAAATTTAGCAAAAATATCACATACGTGTGTGCAGACTATAATAATTTAACTTAAATTACAGCAAATCAGATATAATACTCGGCACTGTCGACTAAGCCTGCCCTTAGGGCATACTTGGTGGCCTCGTGCACGTTGTTGACACCTAACTTGCGAAAGATGTTTTTACGGTGTGTATTGATGGTGTGAAAACTGGAGAAACGCTTCTCGGCAATCTCTTTGGTGGTCATGCCTAAGGCTATGCATTTCAGTATCTCGGTTTCGGTCTTGGTGAGGTTTACTTGCTCGTCGGTGGGTGCCGAGGGCGCTAACAGCATCTCGGCCATGTGCTGGCAGATGAAACGTTGGCCACGAAGAGCATATTGTAGGGCTTCGCGTATCTCATTTAAAGGAGACTCTTTCATAACAATACTAAAAGCGGTGCTTGCCATAACGAGTTGTTTGGCAAAATCGATACTAAGGTCTTCGCTAAACACCACCCAATGCACCTTGGGCACACGCTGGCTAACGATGAGCATCTCGGTGACATCGTTGAAATCGAACAAGGTGTAATCGACCACTACCACGCAACGGGTGTCGAGGGGTAAGAACTTTAATAACTGTTCTTTATCAGTGGCACAGGTGCAGTGTACGCCATCGATACGTTCTAAGACATACTGCAATCCGGCACGAGTGATGTCTTGGCGGTCGGCTATATATACTTCTATCATAATGTGTTTGTATGTGTTGTGTGTTGTTGTATGCTGTTGTTATTATGGGGTGATATTGTTGTTATGAGGTATTATTGCCGTAGGGGGTGTTGATTATTTGTGAAAACAGCGCGGAGGGGTGGATAGAAAGAACAAAGTCAGTGACCAATGCAAAAGCATTTGGGCCACTGACATATCGTTATTTTATTATTAGAAGCTAAGCATGAAGCTGAAGCGCACACCATTGCGGTGTATGCCAGGCTCGTTGATATAGGTGAGACGACGAACGTAATCTACACCAAAGAACTTGAAGATATTGTGTACACCAGCTACAATCTCTACATACGGGGTCTTCTTGTCCATCACACGCGACTCGGCAGGGAACTGCATCAGCAAGGGGTCGTTGGCATTTTGGGCCAACATGGGGTTGTTCTTATCGGTAAGGGTGCTCCACATACCCTTCACAGCTACATACTCGCGCCACTTGAGATGTTTCAGCAGAGGCACACGATTAAGTAATTTGCCACTAAGATCCCACGACACCGAAGCATAGGCGTAGCGGTCAGACAAGAACTCCATGTTCTTCATCATACTGAAGGTATTCTCCAGCTCGAAGTAGGTAAGGTTGGTAGGAGGCATAATGAGCAATGGGAAAGGCACTTTGTTCCACTGCGCGCCACCATTGAGGTGGGTGTCAACATATCCCCATGTTCCTAACCAGAAGCGCTTGTAGATGCCCATCGTGGTGAGGTTGAGTTTGTATTGTCCGCCCAAGAAATTCTGTATACCCATCGTATGGTCGAGGGTAAACTCGGGCGAATCAAGATTGACAGGCAAGCGCTGCTGCTTGGTGTTAATATAGGTTTGTCCGGGGCAATAGCGCAAGCCCACGCTCCACTCGGTAGTGCGTATGCGGTTTACGAGACCAGGGTCGGTGCCATCAGCAGCCTGTTCAACCGTAGGCAACTTCTTGAAAATCAAGTCGCCAGTGGGTCGATTGCTCTCTGCCTTCAGGGCCGTATTGAAGCTCAATCCCCAGTCGGTTTCGTACATAAAGCTCAGCTTCTGTCGGTTATAGAAGTACATCTGCTTCACCTCAGTGGTACGGAAGGTCATGAAGATATTATCCTTATTATGGATAAGATACTTATCAGAGGGCGACATCACATCGTTAGAACTTTCAAAAGTAATATTACGCTGAGGGAACTCAAACGGCACGTTCTTCTTTTTGTTCAAGCTATAGGTAACCTCAGAGCCATAGTAATGTTTCTTTGAACTGGTGCCATAAGCATAATAGCCTTTCCAGAACAAGTGTGGGTTCAGATTGGCCGAGGTACGAC
>CAKQFW010000152.1 GCA_934230965.1 uncultured Prevotella sp. | reverse complement strand
GCCGAAGAATAACATTAACGGCAGTGCGGTACAAAGTGAAAAACTGTATATAGATGGTTCCATTGTTATGCTTATTTGATTTTGATACAAAGATAGTGCAAATAATGAAAGCCCCAAAATATAAAATAAAGAAAAAGCAATACAAAAAACCATATACACTTTCATTTCTCCTTATTTAAAAACCCACAAAGAGAAGATATGAACAACTTGTGATATTAAATGAATATTGATAGGCAGTGATAAATCAGTAACTTTGCAGCCGAAACATTAATAAAGGTATGAAGAAAACATTGTTCACATTTGCCTTGACCTTGTTTGCAGGCTACGCGATGGCTCAAGAAACACTGTCATTGGCCCAATGCCTTCATATGGGCATTGACCGCAACCTCTCGTTGAAGACCTACGAGGGCAATGTGCTGAAAGGCAAGCACAACATTAGCGAAAACCGCGCCCGCCTGTTGCCACAGATAAACCTTGGCGCTGGCCTTAACGACAATTTTACTCCGCCCGTATCAGTGACCGATGGCTCGGCCTATGGCAAACCCTACAACGTAACCAAGACGTTGCAGTATAACTCGTCGGCCAGCCTCCAACTTCAGATGCCGCTGTATAACCAAACAGCGCTCACCGCCGTCGACATAGCCAAGACCCTTGACCAGCTGAACACCCTTTCGTATGGCAAGGCCAAGGAAGACCTTATCATGCAGATAAGCAAGATGTATTATCTGGCCCAAAACACTGAAGAACAGATAGGCATTATTAAAGACAACATCAAGCGCTTGGAAGAGTTGGGCAACATCACCAAAGCCTTTCACGACAACGACATGGCACTGAGTGTAGACGTAAAACGCGTAGACGTAAACCTCGAGAACCTAAGAGTGCAGTATGACAACGCTAAGGCCATGCTGGTGCAGCAATATAACATGCTGAAATACATCATCGACTATCCCGCCGAGAAAGACATCATGGTAGAGAAGCCCAACATGGACGACATCAACCTGGCCACACTAACGGGTTTGAACGAGAACCAATACGAGCTGCAACTGCTAAGAAAGCAGCAGACGCTGGCCGAACAGCAGAAGAAGTTGGCCAAGAGCGGCTACCTGCCCTCGCTGGCGCTGACCGGCAACTGGACCTATGCCGCCTTTACCGACAACTTTAAAAACTGGTTTCACTCGGGCGAGTCGAACCACTGGTATAAGTCAAACGGCATAGGCATCTCGCTACGCATACCCGTGTTTGATGGCTTCGAGAAGCGTTCAAAGATACGAAAAGCACAGATAGACATCGACAACGCCAAGCTGTCGTATGAAAACGCCCTGAAGGGCATGCAGACACAATATGCCAACGCCCTCAACGACCTGGCCAACAACCAGCGCAACTTCAGCAAGCAGCGCGATAACTACCTCTTGGCCGAAGACATATACAAAGTTACCAGCGAGCGTTATCGCGAGGGCATAGCCTCGATGACCGAGGTACTGCAAGACGAGATGAGCATGAGCAGCGCGCAAAACAATTATCTCACCGCTCACTACAACTATCAGGTATCAAACCTCACGCTACTGAAACTTACAGGCCAACTTGAGAAGTTGACAAAGTAGTATTTTAAGTAGGTGTTCAAAATTAATCGCATAATTGAAATCAACAATGGAAACAAATAACAACAACACCCTCAACACTCCCAACAACAACAACGACAACACCCAGTCGACCCACGAATTAACCGCCAAGCAGCTCAAGCGCCAGCGCATACGCCAAATTATAGTAAGCCTCATCGGCGTAGCCATTTTGGTGTGGGGCATTGCCAAGATAGCGTGCATGTTTCTCGACTATAAGAGCAATGAGAAGAGCGACGACGCACAGGTAGAGCAGTATATCTCGCCCGTAAACATGCGCGCCTCGGGTTACATCAAGAAGATATATTTTAAAGAGCACCAAGACGTGAAGAAGGGCGACACCTTGCTGGTGCTTGACGATCGCGAATACCGCATACGCGTGATGGAGGCCGAAGCCGCCCTAAAAGACGCGATGGCAGGTGCCAACGTGGTAGACGCCTCGCTGCAAACCACACAAACCTCGGCCACCGTGTATGAGGCATCTATCGCCGAGATAGAGATTCGCCTGGCCAAGCTGGAGAAAGACCGCCAACGCTATCAAAACCTGGTGCAGCGTCAGGCCGCCACACCCATACAGCTTGAACAGATTGAAACCGAATATAAGGCCACCAAGAAAAAGCTCGACGCCGTGCGCCGCCAGCAAAAGGCAGCCTTCTCGGGCGTAAACGAGGTGCAAACCCGCAAGAAGAACACCGCCGCCGCCATTGAGCGCGCACAGGCCGCCCTTGAGATGGCCAAGCTGAACCTGTCTTACTGCGTGGTAACCGCTCCGTGCGATGGCAAGCTGGGCCGCCGTGCCCTTGAAGAAGGCCAAGCCGTAAACGCTGGCCAAACCATCACCTACATTATGCCCGACACCCAGAAGTGGGTGATAGCCAACTATAAGGAGACACAGGTAGAGAAGCTGTACGTTGGCCAGAAGGTGCTGATGACCGTCGATGCCATTGATGGCCGCGAGTTTGAAGGTCGTATCTCGGCCATCTCAGGTGCCACAGGTTCAAAATATTCGCTCGTTCCTACCGACAATTCGGCTGGCAACTTTGTAAAGATACAGCAACGTGTGCCCGTAAGAATTGAGTTTGAAGGATTATCAAAAGAAGACAATGACAAACTGGCTGCCGGCATGATGGTGGTAGTCAAGGCTCAGCTCAAGAAATGATACAAGCAGAAATTTATACAGCAGTGTCAGAAAAGCTGCCGAAGAATTTTCCGTTCTACAACTGGGTGCCCAAGCCTCTTGGCATCATCTTTCTTGTCTTACTTTTCATACCTATCATGACCGTGAGCGGTGCCTACACCGTGAACAGCAGTGAGATGGTGGGAGGGCTTGGCATCCAGTCTGAACACATCGCCTTCATCAGCTTCGTCACCTCCATCGGCATGGCGGCGTTCTCGCCGTTCTTCTATTCGCTGGTATGTGTGCGACGCCAAAAGATGATGAGCCTCGTGGGCTTCTCTATCTTGGCGGTGCAGAGCTATGTGTGTGCCAAGACCGACAGCATGTTTGTGCTGGCCTTGAACAGCCTCGTGATGGGCTTTGTGCGCCAAACGCTGCTCATGTGCAACCTCTTCACCCTTATCAAGTATGGCTTCGGCATCGAAGCCACGCGCAACGTTACGCCTGGCAACGAGCCTACCGACGAGAAGGGATGGGATGCCCTCGACACCGAGAAGAAAGCCAGCCAGCCCATCATCTATTTCTTCTTTATGTTGCTGGGCCAGATAGGCACATGGCTCACCGCATGGTTTGCCTATAAATATCAGTGGCAGATGGTTTATTATGCCATGCTGGGTGCCATACTGGTAGCCATACTTATCACCCTGCTGTGCATGCCCTACAACCCCTACCCCACCAAGCGTTCGCCACTGTCGTTCTCAAAGTTTGGCAATGTGGTGGTGTTCTGCCTCATGTGCTGCTCGTTCAGCTACATCATGGTATATGGCAAGGTGTACGACTGGTACGACGATGCCTCTATCTGTTGGGCCACGGTTATCTGCGTGGTGTCTACCCTGCTGTTCTTCTACCTTGAAAAGACGCGCCGCTCGCCTTATTTCATGCTCAAGGCCTTCAAGTCGCGCAGCATACAGGGCGGCATCTTGCTGTTCATCGCGCTGATGATATGCAACTCGAGCTCGATGCTGGTCAACATATTTGTAGGCGTAGGCATGAAAACCGAAAACATACAGGTGGCCGCGCTGGGCAACTGGGTGCTGCTGGGCTACTTTTTAGGTCTTATCACCATCCTTCTGCTCAACAACAAGGGCGTACACTTCAAGTGGTTCTTCGCCCTGGGCTTCATACTGATAGGTGCCGCATCGCTGTTTATGTATTTTGAGGTGCAAACCGATGGTATGTTTGAACGCATGAAGTGGCCTGTGGTGATACGTGCTTATGGCATGATGCTGCTCTATTCGCTCATTGCCGTGTATGCCAACCAGCGCATGCCCTACAAGCTGCTGTCTACATGGGTGTGCATCATGCTCACCGTGCGTATGGTGATAGCCCCCAGCATAGGCTCGGCCATCTACCAAAACGTGTTTCAGTATCGACAGCAATACTACATCACACGCTATGCCCACGACTACGACCGCACAAACATTGAAACGGCCAGCACCTACGACATGACGGCACGTGGCATGCAGTATCAAGGCAAGAGCGAGACCGAGGCGCAGCACATGGCGGCCATGTCTACCAAAGGTAAGGTGCAGGTGCAAGCCACTCTGTCGGCCATCAAAGAACTGTCGGGCTGGACCATCTACGCCTGCATCATCTTCGCGGGCATCATGCTGGTGGTGCCTTGGCCCAAGCGCGATATATCGAAAGATACGAAAGAGTGGTATGTTCTTTATTAGTTGACGAGTTGACAAGTTGACGAGTTGACAAGGAGATTAGCTTATTTCACTTACTATCCAATCATAACCAAACGATAATCAGAAACAAGCATAAGAAAACCCAAAACAACCATAAAAGTAATAATTGCAAAGAGGGTATGCTCATTTTTCGAGCATACCCTCTTTTTTTCGTACGCCGCCTTTGCCATCAAGATTTTTTTTGCTAACTTCGCCCTTGATACGTTTTTATTACCAACGACATAAACAATGAAGTATAGCAACGAGGGCATCGACCTTCTTGAACAACAGCTGGCAAACGACGAAGAGGTGTGCTGCTCATACGGCAATATAACCGCTTTTCCAGAAGCCTTTTTCGACAACTTTCGCGTTGCCGACATCGGCCTTATTGTGTGCGTTAAGGGGCAGTTCACCCTCAGTTGCGAAGGAACCGAATGTGATGTGCATAGCGACGAAACAGCCTTCTTCTCGCGCGGCGTCTACTTCTCCATCACCAGTCACAGCGCCGACTGCACCGTTATC
>CAKQFW010000151.1 GCA_934230965.1 uncultured Prevotella sp. | reverse complement strand
ATAAAAAATAATACATTATATATAATATGAAAAAAATTACCATAGCTATCGAGGGCTTTTCGTCATGTGGAAAGAGCACGATGGCTAAAGATTTGGCACGTGAAGTGGGATACATCTATGTCGACACAGGTGCCATGTACCGTTCGGTAACCCTCTATGCATTGCGTAACCAGCTGTTTGATGCCGATGGCAACATTATGGCCAGCGCTCTTGAGGCAGCAATGCCTCATATCAATATCTCGTTTAAACTGAACGAGCAGACAGGTCGCCCCGACACATACCTTAACGGTCTGTGTGTGGAGAACGAGATACGCTCGCTCGAGGTGTCGTCGAAGGTGAGCATTGTGGCCGCCTTGCCCTTTGTGCGTGCGAAGTTGGTTGAAGAGCAACAGAAGATGGGCGAGGAGAAAGGCATCGTGATGGATGGCCGCGATATTGGCACCGTGGTGTTTCCCAATGCCGAACTGAAGATCTTTGTTACTGCCAGTGCCGAGGTGCGTGCACAGCGCCGCTTTGACGAACTGGAGGCGAAGGGTATGCCTGCCGACTATGCCGACATTTTGAAGAACGTGCAAGAGCGCGATTATATCGACTCGCATCGTGCCGTGTCGCCCCTTACCAAGGCTGCCGATGCTATCGAACTGGATAACAGCCACATGACCATTGCCGAACAGAAGCAGTGGTTGATGGAGAAATTTGCCGCTGCCACCCGATAAGGGCATTTGGGCGACTCATGGATAGAAATAGGGTGTTTGTTGATAAAAGTGGGGTGAAAATCGGCTAAAATGCTATCTCTACATAGCAAATGGGGTGTTTAGTTGATTAAAACAGCCTGTTTGTTGAAGAAAGTTGCACAGTACAGACAATCCCACTACCTTTGCAGCGAATTAAGAAATCGACTGCAAACAAATTAAAGAAAACAACTATTTCAGATTCCATATATTTAATGTATCTACAGATACGCAAGACAGTTAGTGAGAATTAGATTATAAATTTTGAGTTAATTACTGATTTTAAGAAAAGGACGCCTTCGTGAGAAGTCGTCCTTTTTAAGTATTATATAATTTGTGTTTTAGTGAATCTAATTATTTTTCTATCTAAATGGATGCGCCCTCCAAGTAGGACGGTGGCCTCCGTGCCCCGTCCTCCAGCACCCAACGCTTCTAAATAGATACCCTTATATATTTATTCCCCATTTCAAAAGTCGGGAGGATGGGGCACGGAGACCACCGTCCTACTTGGAGGGCGCATCCATTTAGATAGAAAAAATGCTCGCAATGCTTTGCATTGCTTGTGTTTCTTAAACATTAATGTCCATTAATTAATCATTAATTTTACATTAATACAATATTGCGCGAAGCGCGTATTAACGATGATTAATGGATAATTAATGGACATTAGTGTTTTAAAACCATGAGCGCGAAGCGCGAAATAGATGGTTAAAAGCACAACAATATTATCTGTGACGTTGTGTTTTTAAAGTTTGATATCACATCGCCGCGAGACGTTTCTTTGCTTCATCATATTGCTGAACAATATGTTGCATGATGACAGCCGTGGGCAACACCTCTTTTACGTAAGCCGAACTTTGCCCTATCTCTAATTCGCCATTATCAATATCGCCCTCAAAGATACCGCGTTTAGCAGCTGCTTTGCCCAATATTTGGCGCAGCTGCTCGGCATCGTTTTGCCCTGTGGCTTCGGCCTCGGCTATGCGGTCGTACAGCGCGTTGCGCACCAAACGGGTGGGCGAGAGGCTCTTTAGGCACAGCATGGTGCCCCCTTCGCCCGCTGTTATGCAGCGTTGTTTAAAGGCATCGCTGGCCGAGCTCTCAGCGCTAAGCGCAAACACGGTGCCCATCTGCACACCTTCGGCGCCCAGAGCCATGGCTGCCAGTACCTGTTGTCCGCAGGCAATGCCGCCTGCCGCAATGACGGGCAACTGCACTGCTTGGCACACCGCTGGTATGAGCGACAGCGTGGTGGTTTCTTCTTTGCCGTTGTGTCCGCCAGCTTCAAAGCCTTCGGCCACGATGGCGTCAACGCCCGCCTGCTCGCACTTGATGGCCAGTTTGCTGCTGGGCACCACGTGCACCACCGTTATGCCCGCCTCGTGCAGAAAGGCGGTATATTTCTTCGGACTGCCTGCCGACGTGAATACGATGCGCACCTGTTCGTCGACAAGAATTTGCATCAGACGGTCAATCTCAGGATACATCAAGGGCACGTTCACGCCCCATGGCTTGTTGGTGGCCGCCTTCAGTTTATGAATATGCTCAACCAGCGTTTCAGGATGCATTGAGCCAGCGCCCAGCAATCCCAGTCCGCCCGCGTTGCTCACCGCAGCCGCCAGTCGCCATCCGCTACACCACACCATACCCCCTTGTATGATGGGGTATTGTATGCCGAAGAGTTTTGTTATTCTGTTTTCCGTCATGATGCTTATTCTTATTGCGTCTTGTTTCTTGTCGTTTTATTTCACAATCTTCTTGCCGCCCATCACATAGATGCCTTTAGGCAAGCTGCTGAGCTGTGTGCCCACATACTGTCCGCCCAGGGTGTAGATGCGGTTATCGGCAGGGCGTGCGTTGTTGCTAACCACGTTGTCTATGCCCGTTTCAAGCATTGCTGTGGCCGACACCTCGTTTATCCATAAGCGGCCGTTGGTGGTAAAGGTGAGGTTTGTGCTGCCGCTACCTGTGATATCGGCAGTAATCTCGTTCCACTTTTTGTTCTCAAGGGTGTAGGTGCCGAGTGTTCCTGCTGCAGTGCTCAGTGTTAGTGTTTGCGCATTGCTGGCCCACGGAGCCACCGATACTTTTACTTTGCCTTTGCCATTCAGAACGAAGGTGGGCGATGTTACCGACACTTCTTTATCGCTGGGACCTCCGAATTTGGCACACTTATAGCCGCCATTCATACGTGCGGTGCTGGTCCATCCTGTGATGTCTGACTGGAAGGTGCCGTAACCTACACTGCCACCAAAGATCGGGGTAGAGCCGTTGCCGCCTTCGCCACTGCATCGTGCAAAGGTTTCTTTAAACACCACCTCTTCGGTCTTCTCAGGGGTGAGCGTCTTCGAGATGTGTTCATATTTAAACGACATGGTGCCGTCGGCGTTCTGTGTAATGTTTGTCACGCCACGGTTCATCATCAGCGTGCCGTCGCTGTTGCTGTTATACAGTGTGGCGGCGGGGTAGCTGTTATTTGTCAGGCTGTTATTGTCTTTGTAGGGATAGAGGTCGTTGTTCTCATTGCTTGAGCCTGCCAAGCCGTCGGCATGGAAGATGGTGAAACGCTGGTGGTCTTCAGCGTTCACGCGGTTATACTCCCAACTGGTGCGGTCGTAGTCGACGTGCGAAATCTGAAGTCCGGTGCCAGGCAGTGCATCGTCCCATCCTGTGTGCTGGCGGTTTTCCAGCAGATAATATTCGTTGCGGTTGCGCTGGTTGTATATGATGTAGGCTTCGCCATTGTCAGAGACAGCCTTCAGGTCGTTAATCTGCTTGTCTTCGTTTGACAGTTCGATGGGGGTGAGCCAGCCCGCCATCCACTTTTCATAGCTGCTATAGCCAGCGGGGCGGAAGGTGTCGCCATTGTAGCTGCCCTGGCACATCAGGTCGAAGTGTCCCAGGCCGAAGCGTCCAGCGCTGCCCGTGTCGTACAAGTCGGGGTAGCCCAAGCAGTGTGAAAACTCGTGGCAGATGGCACCGATGCCTTGCACGTGAGGTTTGCCCGTGTCGTTTATCTCGTCAATCTCGTTGCTGCAAGCATAAACGTTTACATATTTGTTATTGAGATAGAGGTCTTTGCCCGTATAGTAGAGCTCATACTGGTGCGGCCAAATTACGTCGGGGCGTTTGGTAGAAGTGGCTTCGCCATAGCCAGCATAGATAACAAACACCATATCTACATTGCCGTCGCCCTCCCAGTCGTATTTTGAGAAGTCTACGCCATCGGCGTTAGCCATCTTACAAGCGGTAGCAATCATCTCGCTGGCTTTGGCATCAGAGCTGGGGGTGTTGCTGCCATAATAGCTTGCGCTGTTTGGCATGGTATAAGGGCCTGCGATGTCGAAGTTGAGCTCAAACTTGCCGTTGCTCTGTGCCAAGAAATAGTCGCGCACACTGCCACGGTGTCCTTCGGCCGAAGTAAAGTTTTCTTCGTTGGCTACGCGGGTATAGTAAGCGTTGTCGTGGCCAGCAGCAAACTTAACATCGGTAAACTGTGCCAAGATGATGAGGCAGCGCTTCTTGCCAGTGTAGTTGCCATACTGACCGATGGCGCGGTTCGGATGTTTGGCCGCAGCGGCAGCTCGCATTTTGTTCAGTCGGGTTTTTACGCGTTCTTTAGCCTCGTTAAGGTTAAAGGCGTAGAAGGTGCCGTCGGCATTTTCGGTATAGGTGTTGCCTTCAGCATCTTCATAATAATTTAAGTGCTCGTCGCCTTGCAGCTGAGCCTGTACTTGTGTTCCGTCTGTGAGGGTGATAGTGCGCCATATACCCGGACGTGCCGGTATGGCAAATGAGGCTGTTGTCAGCAGCAATGCCGACAAAGAGAGTAAAATCTTTTTCATGGCTGCAAAGTTACATATTTCTTCTCATACGTTGCTTTGCGCTTATTTCTTTTTTAATAATGTGCCACTTTTTTAAAGGTAAATAACAAAAAAGGTAAAAGAATGTAACCTTAAACGCTTCTTTTATTTCATATCTTTATTCATCTCTTATTTTCTCTTATTCTTTTTTTTGTTCTTCTCTTATTTTCCTTTTAATCATTTCTTATTTTTCTTTCAATCATCTTTTATTTTTCTTTCATTCATCACTTATTATTTTTTCATTCTTCTCAAAAATCTACTACTTTATCTTTATTAGATAAAAACATTGCCATAATAGTTGATTATCATTGCTTTAATAGTTGATTATCATTGCTTTAATTATTGATTATCATTGCTTTCTTAGGCCAAAAGCGTGCGATATCTTGTGCGAAAACGTGCATCAAATTGTCTCGTATCGACCGTTCCACATGTTCGTAACGGTCGTTCCACATGTTCATAACGGTCGATACGCGTGTTCATAACGGTCGATATGAATATGTGGAACGGTCGATACAGGGCCGACGCATTACTTTATGACATCACCTTATCAAGGTAAGAGCAGTCCCAACCAGCTCTTTTTATTTTTGC
>CAKQFW010000150.1 GCA_934230965.1 uncultured Prevotella sp. | reverse complement strand
ACAGGGTGTGAACCGTAGTGCTATGTCGTATGGTAACGTTGCTTCAATGAAGTCGCACGGCGAGGAGTTGAGCATCTCTACCACCAATATTAAGAATAAAGACTTCAGCTGGACTACCAACTTTATCTATTCACACGCTGTGAACGAGGTTACTGAGCTGATGTCGCGCGCTAACACTATGGACTATATCTCTGGTTCTGGTTTCGCCATGACAGGTTATCCTGTACGTGCCCTCTTCTCAATTCCTTTCGTAGGATTGAACGAGAATGGTTACCCCATGTTCATCAACGAGAAGGGTAACGTTACTACCACCGAAATCAACTTCCAGGAGCGTGATAACAATAGCTATCTGAAGTATGAAGGTCCTACTGATCCTGTTTACACTGGTTCACTGGGTAACATCTTTACATACAAAGGCTTCCGTTTGAACATCTTCCTTACCTATTCGTTCGGAAATGTGGTACGTCTCGACCCCGTATTCAGCTACAAGTATAACGACTTGTCATCAATGACTAAGGAGTTTAAGAACCGCTGGATGATGCCTGGCGACGAGAAGATAACAAATGTTCCCGTCATCCTCAGCAAGCGTGAGTATAATGACAACTATGAGCTCCATTACGGTTACAACGCTTACAACTATTCAACCGAGCGTGTGGCTAAGGGCGACTTCATCCGTATGAAGGAAATTTCATTCGGTTACGACTTCCCCTCAAAATGGTTCAAGGGAATGGCTCTGAACAGCCTCTCTGTGAAGCTGCAGGGTACCGACCTCTTCCTCATCTATGCTGACAAGAAGCTCAACGGACAAGATCCTGAGTTCTTCCGCGCTGGTGGTGTGTCGGCTCCTATGCCTAAGCAGTTTACGCTGACAGTAAAAGCTGGTTTCTAATCTATATGTATAGGTATCACACACTGGCTTTAAAACATTCAGTAAAGAAACAAATAACAATGAAAACAAAGAAATTATATATAGCATTGTCGATGTTGGCCGCTACAGTGGGCTTTAGCTCTTGCGATAGCTACCTTGACAAACTGCCCGATAACCGTATGGAGCTCAGCTCTCCTGAGGATGTGAGCAAGTTGCTGGTGTCAGCTTATTCGGAGATCCACCCCGTTTACATTCTTGAAATGTATTCGGACAACACTGACGAATATGACAACACTGCATGGACCGCTGAAAGCCGCATGCAGGATCAGGCTTATGCTTGGAAAGATATTACCGACCCCGGTTCAACAAACGAGTCGGTTGTTAATATTTGGGATGGCTACTATTCAGCCGTTCGTACCTGTAACGAGGCTATCGCTTACATTAAGAAGCTGAGCGCTACCGAGCAGGAAGATTATAAGGCACAGCTGGGCGAGGCTCTCGTAGCTCGCGCTTATGCCGAGTTTATGCTCTCTACCGTGTTCTGCCGTGCTTACAACCCCGAGACAGCAGCTACCGATTTGGGCCTGCCTTATCCCACCGAGCCCAACTATTCATTGGTAGTAAACTATGAGCGTGGCACACTGGCCGATCTTTATGCTAAGATCGATGCCGACCTGAAAGAGGGTCTGCCCTTGCTCACCAATACTTACGATCATCCTAAGTTCCACTTTACACCGGCTGCCGCTAACGCCTTTGCCGCTCGTTTCTATCTGTATTATCAGAAACCCGAGTTGGCCATCGCTCACGCCAATGCAGTGTTAGGAACTGAGCCCGCTTCTAAGCTGCGTAACTGGACTGCTTGGAACCAATTGAGCGCTAACGACCAAATTCAGCCGAACGCTTACGTTAACTCAAGCAACCCTGCTAACCTTCTCTTGCAGGTTGTTTACTCTGGATGGGGTTACTATGGTGGTCCTACGTTGCTGGGTAAGAAGTATGCACACGGCCGTATGATTTCTCAAACCGAGACCCTGCAGGCGCAAGGTCCTTGGGGTAAAACTGCCGACGTTTGCGGTTACAAAGTGTTCTCTAACGATGCGCTGTCAAACTATTTCTTGCGTACTATTCCTGGAATTCTGCAGTACACCGACGAGCAGCAAACCACTGGCTTTATCCAGAGCGAGCTGTCTTGCTTCAATACTGACGAAACCTTATTGGTTCGTGCTGAGGCTTATGCTATGCAGAAAGACTATGTAAACGCTTTGAAGGATATCAACGCCGAGCTGTCGGCCTTTGCTCCTGGTGCAAAACCCCTGACATTGGAGACCATCAAGGACTTCTACGATAACCTTGACTACTATACCCCTGAGAACCCCACTCCTAAGAAGGAACTGCACCCCTGCTTCGCCTTGGATATGGAAAATCAGGAGCCTATGTTGCAGTGCATCTTGCAGCTGCGTCGTCTGCTCACCATTCATCAGGGTCTGCGTATGCAAGATATCAAGCGCGACGGTATCACCATCTATCGTCGTCGCCTCACCGAGGGTAATGAGATTGAGCGTGTAACCGATAAGATGGATAAGGACGATCCTCGTCTCGCCATTCAGCTGCCCTCAGAGGTTCTTAGCGCTGGTATGCAAGCTAACCCCCGCAACACCACGAACAAATAAATAAGATACAGAGATGAAAAAAAATATATATGCTATTTTGCTGGCCTTCGTAGCAAGCTTCGCTTTGATGTCTTGCTCTGACGATGATCCCAGCTCAGAGAGCATCTTCCCCACCACCTCGCCCAAGCGCGACGCGTTTGACAAGTGGTTGCTCGAAAACTATACCTTCCCCTACAATGTAGAGATGAAGTATAAGATGGAAGATATCGAGAGCGACATGAAATACCACTTGGTGCCTGCCGACTCGGCAAAGACTGCCAAGCTGTCTATTATCATGAAGTATCTCTGGTTCGACGCTTATAACGAGGTGGTAGGCCCCGACTTCATCAAGGAGAATATGCCACGTACCATCCACTTCATTGGTTCGCCCGCTTATAACAGCGAGGGCACCATGGTGCTGGGTACTGCCGAGGGTGGTTTGAAGATCACTCTGTATATGGTTAACTCGCTCGACGACAAGACCTTGAAGAACTATGATACGATGAACAAGTATTATTTCCACACCTTGCATCACGAGTTTACCCACATCTTGAACCAGAAGATTCCTTACGATCAGAGCTTTAAGCTGATTACGGAGAGTGGTTATGTAAGTGGCGACTGGTACACTATTTCTGATAAGACCGCTCATCAGGCTGGCTTCATCACTCCCTATGCTATGGTTGAGCCCCTCGAGGACTTTGCTGAGATGCTGTCAGGCTATGTAACAATGTCGCAGAGCGAGTGGAACGCTATCTTGGCCGACGCTGGCACTACTGGTGCTGCAAGCATCTCGGCTAAACTCGACATCGTGCGTAACTATATGCAGGAGTCATGGAACGTTGACATCGACAAGTTGCGTGCCGCTGTATTGCGTCGCGCCAGCACGCTTAGCGCTGTTGACCTGAAGCATCTTAACTAATGCCTCGCATAGGTCTAACATTGATGTAATATCAGTTATATTTTAAAAAGAAAACAACAATGAAAAAGATATTATTAGGTTCAGCCGTTGCTCTTGCAACTCTCAGTCTCCAGTCGTGCTTGACTGACGACAAGGAACTGTTTGACGAGTCTGCAGCCAATCGTATCGAGGCTGTTGTGACTGCCGACAAGCAACTGCTCGAGTCGGCTACCAACGGATGGCAGCTTCACTACTACACTGGCAAAGAATATACGGGCGGTGGCTACACCATGTTTGTGAAATTTAAGGACGGAAAGGCTTATGCCTCTTCTGATATAGCTCCCGCCGACTCGGTGGCTACCTCAAGCTATGATGTTATTAAAGACAAGGGCCCAGTTCTTACCTTTAATACAGAAAATGGCATTATGCACTTCTTGGCTCAGCCTTATCAAGACGATGTTGATGGCGAGCAGGGCGACTACGAGTTTGTTATCATGCGTACCACTACCGACTCTATTTTTGTACAGGGTAAGAAGTGGGGCAACGAAATGGTGTTCACTCGTGTTGCTGATGATGTTAACTGGGAAGACCAGATTAACAAGATGCACAAAGTGTTCTACTCGATGAAGTGGCTCTACACTGTTGATGGCGCTCAGAACGAACAGGTAACGTTTGATCCTTCTGCACGTCGTATGTATGTAGGCGACAATGACGATGCTGGTGTGCCCTTCTATGTTACCACTGATGGTATCGCTTTCCGCGAGGCTGTTAAGATCAATGGTAAAGAGCTGACATCGCTGCATTACGATGCCACCACTAAGATGCTGAGCTCTACTGAGGCCGCTCTGAACCTGACTGCTTTTGTTCCCGAGGGTTATCATGATATTGACGATTTCATCCAGGCATGGAAGCTGAAATTCTATGATAGCCAGAGCAAAAAGTATGTTAAAGCCGATTTCAATATTCAAGGCGTATCGACACTGATTAAACAGAAGTCGCTTACCGACTTGTATTGTGTGCTGTCGCTGGGTAACAACATCGATTTCCCCATGTTCGCAACCTATTCGCCCATCACTGGTACGGCTACTATTCCGATGCAATATATGAAGGACCCCACGGGCACCTTCCCCATGCTTATGATGCTGGGCGTAAACAGTGTCGAAGGTAATGTTTTCTTCAACGATTGGGAGATTGCACAGGATGCTACTACTAAAAAGTGGATGTTGAGAGATCCTAAAGGACAAGCTGATAGCATTCTTCTTTTAGGTGCTTCAAATCAAGGCGCACCGCTTTACGAGAAGAGTGATGGTTCTTATACAGATAATGGTGATGATCCTGATATTAAGAATCTTGCTGTTTTGTATATCTTCTTCGAAGTGTCAACTTTGACCAGCAACTAAGCATCTTCAGAAATAATATTCAACAAGAAAAAGAATGTGAATGCCCGCAAGGGCTTCACATCTTTACATACATTTCACGAATATGAAAAAGATATTTGGATTTTTAACCCTCGCGCTGGCTACTACCGCGTTGTTCTCTTGTAGCGACGACGATAACAATTCAAACACCACTGCTGATGGTGTGCAGATTGTAACTCGTCCTTCTGAGATTGCACCTGCTGGCGGCGAGTCGGCCATTGAGGTAAACAAACCCGTGGCCAGTGTATATGCCACAAACGCATGGCTGAATGTTACAGCCGAAGGCAATACCGTGAAACTGTCGGCCGATGCTAATAGCTCGGTTGAGTCGCGTCACTCAAACGTTGTAATCAAGGCTTCTGAAA
>CAKQFW010000149.1 GCA_934230965.1 uncultured Prevotella sp. | reverse complement strand
CTCTTATTGCATACAGAGCAAAAGAAACAAACTATACAATTCCAAATAGTGTCACAACGATTGGAAAGTATGCTTTTAGCGGTTGCGACTCTCTCACCAGCATAAATATTCCAAATAGTGTCACAACGATTGGAGAGGGTGCTTTTTATTGCTGTAGTAACCTTTCCTCCCATATCAAGTCTGAAATCATTCAACGTTTTGGTGAAAAAATCTTTGGAATCTCGTTAGAATAATAGGTGCAGAAGAGCGAAAATAAAATATAGTGGTACCTTGATACGGTGTTTACATGTGTCGCTATCTATTCTACAGAAAACGTTTTAGAGATAGATACCTCCCATATTCAGTAATTTAGCCCCGCCCTCACACTTGCGATATGACAAAAAACGGGGGGGGTGGGTGAGAAAAAATGGGATAGCGTTGCTAGATTAGCAGATTTTTTTTAATTTCGCGCTCGGAAACGGTAAACTCACAATATATTAAGATACAAATTTAGTAAATTCTATGGGAGGTATTTTCGGAACTATTTCCAAAAAGAGCTGTGTGGCCGACTTGTTTTATGGCACCGACTATAATTCGCATTTGGGCACACGTCGAGGAGGAATGGCCGCTTTTGAGAGAGAGAAAGGCTTTGTTCGTTCTATTCATAACTTGGAGAACGCTTATTTCCGTTCAAAGTTTGAGCCGTCGCTGGGAAAGTTTGATGGCTGTACAGCGGGCATAGGCGCTATTAGCGACACCGATGCTCAGCCGCTGGTGATGAATTCGCACCTTGGTAGCTTTGCCATTTGCACGGTGGCCAAGATTGTGAACATTGACGAGCTGTCGCGCGAGTTGCTGGCAAAGAATATGCATTTTGCCGAGATGTCGTCGGGCAAGACCAACTCTACCGAGCTGGTGGCCTTGCTGCTGATACAGGGCAAGACCTTTCGTGATGGCATAGAAAATGTCTTCCGCCACATCAAGGGCTCGTGCAGCATGCTTATCCTTACTGATAATGGCATTATCTGTGCGCGAGATAGTTGGGGTCGCACGCCGCTGGTGATAGGAAAAAAAGACGGCGCTTATGCCGTTAGTAGCGAGTCGACCTCGTTCCCTAACCTCGATTATGAGATAGAATATAATGTGGGTCCTGGCGAGATTGTAAAGATTACGGCCGATGGTATGGAGCAAATTCGCCCTGCCAACAAGAAGATGCAGATATGCTCGTTCCTTTGGGTATATTATGGTTTCCCCACCTCTACTTATGAGGGCCGCAATGTTGAAGAGGCCCGTTTTGCCAATGGCTATAGCTTGGCCAAGGTAGATGATGTTGAGATTGACTGTGTGAGTGGCATCCCCGACTCGGGTACAGGTATGGCCATGGGCTATGCTGCTGGAAAATGTGTGCCCTATCAGCGCTGCATAGCCAAGTATACTCCCACTTGGCCCCGCTCGTTTACCCCTGCTAATCAGGCCATGCGCTCGCTGGTGGCCAAGATGAAACTTATCCCGAACAAGGCCATGCTTAAAGGCAAGCGTGTGCTGTTTTGTGACGACTCGATTGTGCGTGGTACCCAGCTTCGCGATAATGTGAAGGTGCTGTTTGATGCCGGACTGAAAGAGTGCCATATGCGCATTGCCTGTCCGCCGCTGGTTTATGGCTGCCCCTTCATCAATTTCACCTCGTCGAAGAGCGATATGGAGCTCATCACCCGCCGCATTATTGAGAGCTTTGAGGGCGATGCCAATAAAGACTTAGACAAGTATGCCACCACCGACTCGCCCCAATATCAGCGCATGGTAGAAGCTATACGCAAGCAGTTGGGTCTTACGTCGCTGAAATTTAATACCGTTGAACAGCTGATAGAGGCTATTGGTTTGCCCAAATGTCAGGTTTGCACCCACTGCTTTGATGGCAGTAGCGCCTATACGCTGAACGAGTTGGCCGACGAATAATTGATTTTTCAAAACGACAATAATGTTTTTAAAAGACGAGTGATAGTTTTTTAGAAACAGAAAACGAGACAATATACAACAACAAAAGAACAACCGAGACAACGTTTTTTATGCTCAAACAATAGGGCATATAAAGGTTGTTTCGGTTGTTCTTTTGTTGTTTTTTATGTTTTATATCATGCCCCGAGCCAAATCTCAATTTTTGCATAAATATACAGTTTTGCTTTCGTGTTGAGAAACCCATCAAATTACAGTCTGAAAGCATGGGTTTTAGGTTGTAAAACCAAGGGTTTCACAGCGTAAAACCAAGGGTTTTAGGACCTGAAACCAAGGGTTTTGCATTTCAGAGGTATCAATAAAATTTTCTGTAAGCAAACAGTTTGATATTTTGTGTGATTGTTACTTTTTTAACTAATCTTATGTTAACAAAAGTAAAACGAATGTTTTGGATAAATATTCATTTCTCTTTCTGTTTTGCATAAATATACATTAATATGTATAAATATTCATAAATGGTTGAGGCTCATTTATTTTTTTTGTCTTGCTGTAGCCACTTTCTTCAGAAAATTAGTATCTTTACAGCACAAAAACCGAATATAAATAAAAAAGATAAGATATGGTAAAGATGAAGAGAACGATGCTTGCCATGCTGCTAATGATTGCATGGCTGATGCCGACATCAGTACTTGCCGACAGCTATTCGTCATTATGGAAACAGCTGGATAGGGCTGTCAGCAAAGATCAGCCCAAGACCGAGTTGGCTATCTTACAGAAGATAGCCCATAAGGCCACCACAGAGCGTGCCTATGGCCATCTGCTAAAAGCACAAATAAAGGCTGTGAGTGTGCGCCAAAGCCTATCGCCCGACTCGCTGCGCCCCTCAATCATACGCCTTGAGGGCGAGCAACTGAAGGCCGAAAAGGCTGGCAACAAGGTGCTGGCCGCCGTATATGCCGCTGTGCTGGGCAGAGCCTACGACCTGTTTCCGAAACTGTGCGAAGATGCGGCCGACGCCGCGGCTGCCAGTAAGCAGTGGTACGACAAGTCGCTTCGCCATCCCGATGCCTTGGCCAAAGCATTTGCTACGGGTTACGAGCCCTTTGTGATTGATGGCGTCGACAGCCGTATCTTTGGCGACGACCTCTTGCATATCATTGGTTATCAAGCTGGTCGCACCCAGTTTTTGCACGACTATTATGAGAAGGCTGGCAACCGTCAGGCCTCTTGCATCACGGCCCTCAGCCTGTTGCGCGAGGGCAAAAAAGAACAGGTGGCTGCGCTACGCAAGTCGAAATATCTGCTGGCCGTCGACTCGCTCTTAAACGAATATAAAGACCTGATGGTGGCTGGCGAGGTGGCCATCGAGCGCTACAATGTGATGGCCGAAGCCGACGACGTGCAACCCAAGGATATGATGAACTTTATCGACTATTCGTTGGTGCACTGGGGGGCATGGCCACGCATGAACATTTTGCGCAATGCCCAAAGCCGACTCACATTGCCCAGCTTTCATGTAGCCATTGGCGACGATGTGCTGCTGCCTGGTGTGCCGCGCAAGGTGAACCTGCTATCAGTGGTAAACGTTAACGAACTGACCATGACTGTGCGTCGCGTAAATATTGATGGCGACACCACGCTCGACCCCGCTTACGACAAAGAATATGCTAAACTGAAGGCTCATTTCACCGCCGACGAACCTTATACCCAAACGCGCCGTTATATAGGTATGCCTGCTTATAAGGCCACGCGCGATTCGATGACGATTAATCCGCTGAAGGTGGGCGTATATGTGGTAGAATTTAGCACCAACAATGCTGCCGTGCGCCCCGAGCGTGTGCTGTTGCGTGTAAGCAATCTGAAGGTGGTGTGCCAGTCGTTGCCCAATCACAAACAGCGCTTTGCTGTACTCAATGCTACTACGGGTCAGCCAGTGCCAGGCGCCAAGTTGCGCATTAGCACGCGGCGTTTTAACGTAAAAACTAATCTGAGAGACGTCTCTACCCACGTATTTGATGCTAAGGGCGAGGTGATTATTGATTTAAAAGGTAAAGAAAATTATATTACCTACTATGCTTACACCGATGACGACAAGGCTTCGATGGAAGGCGAATGTTATTATGGTTACAAGTTTTATGGCAACGACCGCACGGCCGAACCGCAGCTCAAGCTCTTCACCGACCGTGCCCTCTACCGCCCAGGGCAAACCGTACAGCTGTCGGCCATCGCTTTCAGCAAGAGTCGTAACGGGGCATCGACCATGCCCAATGAGAAGGTGGTGTTTAAGCTACGCAACGCCAGTGGCAAGGTGGTAAGCACCGCCGAGGCCATGACCGATAAGTATGGCACGGCCACCACATCGTTTGTGCTGCCCACCAGCGGTTTGAACGGCACCTTCTCTATACGAGCTTCGGTTGACGGACTACGCAGGGTAGTAGCTTGGAACAGCATACGCGTTGATGAATATAAACGGCCTACCTTCGACATCACTTTTGCTAAGCCCAGCACCCGTTATCAGGCTGGCGACACCGTAAGCCTCAGTGCCACGGCTCGCACCTATAGTGGCGTGGCTGTGCAAGGCGCAAAGGTACACTATCGTGTGGTGCGTCGCCCTGCTTTATGGTGGGGACGCTTCGGCTTGCGCGACCGTGCCGAACAGTTGTATGCCGACTCGGCTGTTACCGATGGCAGCGGTCGTTTCATTGCCCGTGTGCCCATGACGATGCCCGAGCGCGAAGAAGGCTTTGAAAAGGTCACTCGCTTCTATTCGTTCGATGTTACGGCCACTGTGACCGATGCGGGCGGCGAGAGTCATGATGCCTCTGCCGCTGTGCCTCTGGGCGATAAGTCTACCGCTCTTTCATGCACTATGCCCGACAAAATAGAGCGCGATAGCCTGCAGACCATTCGCTTCAACTATACCAATGCAGCGGGCGAACCCCTTGATGGCGAGGTGACCTATTATATTGACGACCAGCGCTTCACGGCTCGCACCAATGTTGACCAGCCGTTGTCGGCCGCTACGCTTACCTCGGCTTTGCACTTGCTCACTGCCTATTGTGGTAGCGATACCATACAGCAGCATTTTGTGCTGTTCTCAATGCAAGATAAGAAGGTGGCCACGCACACCCACGACTGGTTCTATGCCACCGCCAACCGCTTCTCGGCCAATGGGCAACCCGTTTATGTTCAGGTGGGCTCGTCAGATAGTGTTCAGCATGTGCTCTACACCATCATCTCGGGCGAGAAAGTGCTTGAAAGCGATGTGCTGAAC
>CAKQFW010000148.1 GCA_934230965.1 uncultured Prevotella sp. | reverse complement strand
CGCTTTTGTCATTATTCAGTTCGTCTTCAAACACTTTGTCATTATTGCGATAGAGAGCAATGCCTGGTTTTAGGGCATCAGGCATGCTAAGAGGGAAAATCTTGTTGCCCACTACCTTGTTAACACGAAAGCCTGTAAGCTGTCCATCGGGGCCAATAAAACAAAGTCCATCTCCATTAGCAAATGCTTCAATACCCGCTACAGTGAAATTGTTGTTGTTTACTGCTTTCACTTTACCTACAAATTGCCCAATAGCTTTGGGGGTCGCTGGTGATGAGATATCTGCAATGCGGCCATTGAGAAAATAGGTCGTGTAGCCACGGTTAAAAGTTTTTGCCAAATTAGGCGTAAAGGCATATTGACAATGCCCCATAGAACTACGTTTATACTTGTTAGGGCTTTTTGCTATTATTTCATTCAATCGTGTGCTATAGGCAGCCACCACATTCTTTACATAAGTGATGTCTTTGAGTCGACCTTCAATCTTTAGAGAAACCACACCAGAATCAAGCAGTTGTTCAAGGTGATTAATTTGACACATGTCTTTCAGCGACAAAAGGTGTAGCTGTTGATATAGTATTTTTCCATCGCTGTCGGTAAGGTCGAATTTCATGCGACAGAACTGCGCACATTCGCCGCGGTTTGCGCTTCGATTGAAACAGTATTGTGAGGCATAACATTGTCCTGAATAACTTACGCAGAGAGCTCCATGTACGAAGGCTTCTAATTCGATGTCGGGTTGCTGCTGATGAATGTGTTTGATCTCGTTAACAGATAGTTCGCGTGCTAATACCACACGTGAAAATCCAATGTTGTTTAGCCATGCTACCTTCTCTGCCGAACGGTTGTCTGTTTGTGTGCTGGCATGAAGTCTGCTGCGAAAATAGGCTAAAGGGTCATTGTCTTCACAATGCATAACTAGTTCTACCAGCGCCATGTCTTGCACCAATATGGCATCAATTTTTATTTGGGCCAATTTGCGCATTAGTAGTTTAACTTCTTCTAATTCATCATCATATATGATGGTGTTGAGCGTTACATAAACCCGTGCCCTAAAGCTGTGTGCGTAGGCACAAAGCTGTTCAATATCGGTAAGGCTATTTCCAGCTGCAGCACGTGCACCGTGGTGGCTGGCGCCAATGTAAACAGCATCGGCTCCGTGTTTAATAGCAGCAATTCCAGAAGCTAAATTTTTTGCTGGTGCTAATAGTTCAATTGTTTGCATTTGTAGTGTATGTGGTATGGTGGCGTTAAAACACTTTGTTATACAATTTGATTGATATCGTAGGGCGTTTCTTGATAAACGTAATAGTTTATCCAATTGCTGAAGAATAGGTTCGCATGAGCGCGCCATTGTACAATTGGGGGTTGCGTGGGGTCGTTGTCGCGATAGTAGTTAATCGGAATATCAACATCGTCACGTTTTCCTATGTCGCGTTTATATTCTTTGTCTAGCGTGAGTGGGGAGTATTCCATGTGTCCTGTTACAAAGAATTCGCGTCCTCCTCTTGCCATAATGATGCTTGCTCCGCTTTCTTCAGATTCGGCTATGAGAGTGAGTGCTTCGTTGGCTCGTATATCTTCACTGCGTACCTCAGTGTGTCTACTTTGTGGCATGAAAAAATGATCGTCAAAGCCACGGAAAATGGGTAGTGTAGGGTAGAGAGGCTTTTGTGCAAATACACCAAACATCTTTTTATTTAAAGGATATTTGGGGATTCCGTAATGATAATATAGCCCAGCTTGGGCTGCCCAACAGATATATAATGTTGAGGTGACGTGTGTTTTTGCCCATGCAAATATTTGTGTTATTTCGTCCCAGTAGGCCACGTCTTTATACTCATATTGCTCAATGGGGGCACCAGTTATAATCATCCCATCATATTTTTCATCGCGCATGGTGTCAAAGTCGCGATAGAACATAAGCATGTGTTCGATGGGGGTATTTTTTGGGGTGTGGCTCTTAAGCTTCATGAAATCAATCTCAATCTGTAATGGCGTGTTAGATAACAAACGTATGAGGTCGGTTTCTGTAGTGATTTTAAGGGGCATGAGGTTTAAAACTACGATGCGAAGTGGTCGTATGTCTTGGTTAGTGGCGCGTGTATTGTCCATAACAAAGATATTCTCTTTCTTGAGAATTTCAATGGCGGGCAATTGGTCTGGAATTCGTAAGGGCATAATTTGTATTTTTATTAGATGATGTAATGATATTGTGTTGCGTGTTAATGTGGGGTGTGTTTCCTGTGTAGCCCTTTAAGAGTGGGATTGTGATAAAAGAAATGAGGGAGTGCCGAAAATGGTTTTATGAAAGCCATTCGGGGCACGCCCTCAATTTCTATTAATCAGGGTTTATTTTGTCTTGACAATTATTCGCCCTTGATGGCAGCTACACCAGGGAGCACTTTTCCCTCGATAGCTTCGAGCATAGCACCACCTCCTGTTGAAACGTAACTTACCTTGTCAGCCAAGCCAAACTTGTTAACAGCAGCTACTGAGTCGCCACCACCAACGAGCGAGTAAGCGCCGTTCTCTTGTGTGGCTTGAGCTACATATTTAGCAATTTCGCCAGTACCGTGTGCGAAATTCTCCATCTCGAATACGCCTACAGGGCCATTCCACAGAATGGTCTTTGAACTGAGGATGATTTTTTTCCAATTTTCGAGGCTCTCATCAGAAGCGTCCATACCTTCCCAACCGTCGGGAATGTTGTAGATATCTACAACCTTGCGGTTAGCATCGTTTGAGAACGAGTCGGCAGCAACAGTAGCTACAGAAAGGCTCAGGTTTACACCCTTCTCTTTAGCAGCAGCAATTACATTCAGTGCCTCAGGCATAAGGTCGTCTTCATGCAGTGATTCGCCAATGTGTCCACCTTGAGCTTTGATGAAGGTGTAACCCATACCACCACCGATGATGAGGTTGTCAACCTTATCGAGTAGGTTCTTGATAACGGCCAACTTAGAACTTACCTTTGAACCACCGATAATGGCAGTGAAGGGATGCTGAGCGTTTTTCAGCACGTTATCAATAGCGGTAACCTCTTTCTCCATAAGGAAACCAAGCATCTTGTGATCAGCATCGAAGCTGTCAGCAATTACTGCGGTAGAAGCGTGTTTGCGGTGAGCTGTACCAAAGGCATCGTTTACGTAAACGTCAGCATATGAAGCGAGCTTTTTAGCGAAGTCTTTCTGCTTCTCTTTCATTTCTTTCTTTGCTTCGTCAAACTCGGGCGTGCCTTTTTCTACGCCAACGGGTTTGCCTTCCTCTTCGGGATAGAAACGCAAGTTCTCCAGCAAAAGAGCCTCACCACACTTCAATGCAGCTGCAGCCTCCCTTGCATTACCGCAGTCTTCTGCAAACTTAACGTCTACACCCAGTGCTTTTGAAACATTGGGTACAATTTGCTTGAGCGACAGTTTGGGGTTAACCTTGCCTTTGGGTTTGCCCATGTGGCTCATCATGATGAGTGCGCCACCATCGGCCAAAACCTTCTTAAGAGTGGGCAGTGCGCCACGGATACGGGTGTCATCGGTTACGTTACCGTTCTCGTCCAGGGGCACATTGAAGTCCACGCGGACAATTGCCTTCTTACCGGCAAAGTTGAAATCTTCGATTTTCATTTTTTTATTGTTTTTTGTATGTCAATAAATGATGTTTTTTGTTGTTTGTGGGCAATGAATTACCACACCGTTATGTTTGCCTACAAAATTAATAATAAAAGTTGAAAGACGGTGCTTCTGTGTTAAAATTTTATCCTATTTTATGTCTTATGTAGAAATATGCCCGTTTCTTCCTTCTTTTATTATTCGGCATCTTGTTCATATACCGTGTTGTCAATAATTCCTGCATCACGCAATGCTTCTTTACGTTCAACACAAGTGCCGCATCTACCGCATTGGTGTACTCCTCCCTTGTAACAACTCCAGGTTTCAGTATAATCGATACCAAGATTTTTCCCTCGTCGAGCTATATCTGTCTTTGTAATGTCGGTGTATGGCGCTAAAACATTTACATTGACATATGTTCCAGTTTCAGCAGCAGTATTAATGGCCTTTATAAACTCAGGACGACAGTCGGGATAGATGGTGTGATCACCACCGTGGTTGGCAATAAGTACATTTTTAAGTTCATTGCTTTCTGCTATTCCAATAGCAATCGATAACATAATTCCATTACGGAATGGCACTACTGTTGATTTCATGTTGTCATCTGCATAGTGACCTTCTGGTATGGCATCAGCACCTTCTAATAAACTACTTTTAAAATATTGATGCATGAAGTTCAGAGGTATCGTTATGTGTTTGATGCCTAAGCGTTGGCAGTGCATTTTAGCTAATGGTATTTCTTTAGCATTGTGGTTGCTCCCATAATCGAATGAGATACCCAAAGCTATACGCTCTTTCCATTCGTAAAGGAGGGTTATACTATCCATTCCTCCGCTAACAATGATTACTGAGTCTTTCATATTTAAATATCTGGTTATAAATGTATTGCTTTGATTGTTTGATGTAATACTTTATGTGTTTATCCAAATAGGATACGTAGTGCTTCTTCTACCTTTTTTACGGGATGAATGTTTATTTTGAATTTTTTTGTATCCAGGCCTTGATAATTGTATTTAGGTATAATAATGTCGCTGAAACCTAATTTTTCGGCCTCGGCTATACGTTGTTCAATGCGGTTAACAGAGCGCACTTCGCCACTCAGACCCACTTCGCCTGCCATGCACCATCCTGTTTCAATGGGGGTATCGACATTACTTGACAGCACAGCGGCAATAATACTAAGATCCATGGCAAGATCAGTAACACGTAATCCGCCTGCTATATTAATGAATACGTCTTTTTGTGCTAGCTTAAAACCAACGCGCTTTTCAAGAACAGCAAGTAGCATGTTTAGACGTTTTTGATCAAAACCTGTAGCTGTGCGTTGTGGCGTGCCGTATGCTGCTGATGATACAAGCGCTTGTGTTTCGACCAAGAAAGGTCTAACGCCTTCTATTGCTGAACTGATAGCTATTCCTGATAGCCCTTCATGATCTTGGTTGAGTAACAGTTCAGATGGGTTGCTTACTTGTCTTAACCCCGTTTGTTGCATTTCGTAAATACCAAGTTCTGACGTACTGCCAAAACGGTTTTTTATTGAACGCAATATACGATACATATAATGCTGATCGCCCTCAAACTGTATCACGGTATCAACAATGTGTTCAAGGATTTTTGGTCCTGCCAATGTGCC
>CAKQFW010000147.1 GCA_934230965.1 uncultured Prevotella sp. | reverse complement strand
TAAGAAAAGAACGCGCGCAGCGCGATATTAATGTTTAATTAATGTTTAATTAATGGGAATTAATGTTTAAAAACAAACGCGCGCAGCGCGAAATATGTTTGTACAGGAGTGATTAGCCTAGCTTCTTGTTGGAGGACGGGGCGCGGAGACCACCGTCCTACTTTTTGGTTACCCTTTTTGGTTGCTGTTGTCATACTACTTTTTAGTTACCCTTTTTGGTTGTTGTTTGGGGGAATATACGAAAGCGGCCGAGGACGTTTGCCCTCGGCCGCTTTATTGGTTTGCAGTCTGTTGTTTCAGTCTGTTGTTTCAGTCTGTTGTTTTCAGTCTGTTGTTTTCAGTCTGTTGTATTCAGTCTGTTGTTCCCAGTCTGCTTTTTACATTTTCTTTTTTACTGTTCTGTACAGAGATTTACTCCCATACGTCGTTGATGTTGATGTCGCTCATGACTATTTCGCCATCCACTGTTTCTTCGCTCGACGGATCGGCATTGATGCTTCCAGAATTGATGACGTTGGGGTCGGATGCTGCAATAAAGGTTTGTATCTCTACGCGTGTTACCTCTGTGTTCGGAGTGTTATATGCTTTTTTGTTCATAATGCTTTACTTTTATTTGGGTTATTTACTTGATTACTTTCTTGCCGTTCACTACATATATGCCCTTCTTTAATCCGTTGAGGCTGTTGCCTACATACTGGCCATTCAGGTTATATACCTTACCGTTTACTGTGGCATTGGTCTCGATGTTGTTAATGCCTGTGGTCTCGCCATCGAAGTTCAGCTTGGCAGCAGCGGTGTTTGTCGGGAACACGAAGTAAGCGCGCAGACCCTTCATGGTGGTGTTGGCATTGATCTTTGCCAGTTTGCCTTCAGCGGTTACACCCCAAATCTTGCCGAAATCGCCATCTGTAATGGGCTTGGGGCTGTATGTACCTACAAACTTATATTCGCCTTCGCCTACCTCTTTAGCACTGATTTCTGTGATAGTAACGCTCTTGAAGGTGGGGTTAACAATGTTTTCAGTGGTAGGCATTACGAGGTAAGGCACGCCAGCCTCAATCTTAGTGGCTTCTACCAGCTTGATTACGTTGCCTTCAATAGTGCCGACAGCCTTAACAGTAGCGCCCTCAAGTGCTGTACCAGTAATCTCTGTCTCAAATGGTACACAGAAGGTGTTCCACTTGTTGGCTATGAGGGTGCGGGTGAGGGCTACGTCAAGGGTCTTGCCGTTGTTATTCGCAATTTTAGTATTGGTGTCGGTAGCGTTCTCTTCGAGAGTTATAGGAGCTGATAGAGGTATGATTTCTATTTTGCTTACATAACAAGTAGAACCACCAACTTTAACTGTAAAAGAAGAACCATTAGACAATATAATAGATGTGCAATAACCTGTACCATTTCCTCCATCTTTTTCTCCATAAGTATTACTAATGCTTGTTGCTGAGGACTCTTCGTTAGATGTTATTGTAAGAGGGGTATTATTATCACTCATTCCATAATATACATTCACTTTATAACCATTCGGCATTTCGTCAAATACTGGTGATGTGAAAGAACCCTTACCTTTACTATTATTTCTCATTTGAATAACATCAGGATTATAGTTTTTAGCATTATTTCTCATACAATTACTATAAGAAAAAGCATAGGTTCTACCATCTTCGGTTTTAAAAGCTGCATTTTTTGTTCCGCTTGGATATGCGTTACTATAATACATATTGTTAAATCCCTTAGTTGCTGCATCAAATACAATGTTATCCAAAGGTGCATTGGGATTAACAACGGTAAGATCATAAGTAGCGATATTTGAAGCCTCGTAAGTTTCGTCACCTGTAAATGATACACTTACTTTTGCTTTTCCTACTGAAATTAATGTCAGTTCACCTGTTGTGGGGTCAATGTTAGCAATTCCTTCTGGAGTAATGGTGTAAGAAAGGGCTTTATTGGTAATAATTTCATCACCAGCCTTCAATGTGCAAGTAGGAAGTTCGGGCGTTTCTCCGAGATTGACAGATACAGAAGTCTTAGACAGTGTAAGCGTTGTCTCTATTTTCTTGTAGTTAAGGATATAAGAAGCAGTGAGGTCGTTAAACTCTGATCCTGAGTCTGTTGTGCTTGTTGTTACCTTGATATTAGCGGTTCCTAATTCATTGAATGTAATCTTTCCTGTAATCATGTCTACATCAAGACATCCTTCAGGGTTAGCATCTGTTACCTCATACAAATAGTCAACGCCCGTAGTAACCTCTTTGCCATCTTTGTCTTTAAGTACCAGTGTAGGCATGGTAAAGCTAGACTCAGAGCCTTTATAAACAGTTTTTTCAGCTTCTGAGAAGGTGAGAGTGGGCTTAGATTCTACGGGAGTACCTGTTAATTTAATATCGTCTATACGACAATTATCTCCATTAGCTTTAAATGTAAGAACAAGATTTTTCCCTGTTGCAACATTTAATTCAAATGTTCCAGAATGTGTAGATGTCTTACCCTCTTGTGGGCAAGAAATAGTCTTTCCATTAGCTGTTACTGATATATACTTAGAAGTAGTATGCCTATTGGTCTTAAATGATAATGTAAAACTATTGTTGCAACCTTTTAAATCGGATATTGTAACGCTCCATGTATCGTTTTGTTTTATCAATAATTCTGGCACAGTTCCATCAGCGAGCTGAGCATTCCATGTCTTAGTGTCATTATTTTTTTGAGTGTACATGGAAGAAACATCGCTCGGTTTGGTATTATCCTGTCCAGTCCAATCCTCAGACCAAATGGTTGTTTGTGCAAATCCCACGCTGCACCACATCACAAGTAGCAGCAGCGTCCATAACGAACGTAAATGTTGTTTCATAATGTTTATGAGTTTAAAAAGTTAAATAATATGTTCAGAACACCGAAGTATAATAATATGTTTATATAGGTGTAAATAATATGTTTTGTTGTATGTGGAGGCCGGCTGGGTTTATGTAGGCTCGGCTCGTAGTAAATAATATGTTAGGGCTGTGATGGAACACAGTGGGGTGTAGTCGTCCTCGAAGAGGGCGAATGTGCATAACCGCTGGTGGAGTGCCGAAGGCACGTAACCTGCGGATGGTGGGGTGTGGGTCGGCGTCCTCGAAGAGGGCGAACGTAGGTCGCGTTGGGCTGCTGGTGTTCGCCCTCTTCGAGGACGCTTCAGCCTTGTTTCGTTATCCGCAGGTTTCGTTCGCTTCGCTCTCTTCACCCGCGGTTATGGACCTTCGCCGCCTTCGGCGACGTTTGGGTTATGCTGCTGGTGTTCGCCCTCTTCGAGGACGCTTCAGCCTTGTTTGTTATCCGCAGGTTTCGTTCGCTTCGCTCTCTTCACCCGCGGTTATGGACCTTCGCCGCCTTCGGCGACGTTTGCGTTGGACTGCTGCTTTATTCCTTTAAGAAATATTGCTCATCAATGTTTATGCCGTATGCTTTGCATATATCGCGTAGCTCGTCGGCATAGCTTTTGTGTGCGTGGTGTTGCTTTTGATGTTGTATGTAGCTTACCACTTTAGGCATGTTTGATGCCGACACGGTGATGGCACAGTAAGATTTTCCCCATTTATAGAAGTCGGGGAACCATTGCCTATGGTCTGTCATATATTTGTTAGCGCTTGTTTTTAGGTCGCGCATGAAGGCTGCCACCGACTGTGTGGGCGCTATTTGCACCAGCAAGTGTATATGGTCGGGCATGCCGCCTATCTGACAGAGTTGGCTATCACGACTATTGATAAAGCCGCTTATATATCGGTATAGGTCTTCGGCGTGGTCGGGGTTTATTACTGGCTGACTGCCGTATGGCCTAAACACGATGTGGTATAGCAAACTTACGTAGCTCATTTCTTCCTCCTTGTGCAGAGCATTAGATATAGGGTAGAGGGGCGTGTTGGTCTTTCCAGCCCCTCTCCCTAATAAAAGATGCTTAATCGTTGATGAGGCACTCGCCGGTCATGTCGGCGGGTTTCTCCAGTCCCATGATATGGAGGATAGAGGGAGCTACGTCGGCGAGACGTCCGTTGCGCACTGTTGCCGAGTTGTTATCGGTAACGTAGATGAAGGGCACGGGGTTGAGCGAGTGAGCGGTGTTAGGCGTGCCGTCGGCGTTGATGGCGTTGTCGGCGTTGCCGTGGTCGGCAATGATGATCGCCTCATAGTCGTTAGCCTTAGCAGCCTCAATCACGTCGCGCACGCAGTTGTCGATAGCGTGTACAGCCTTTGCGATGGCGTTGTAGATGCCCGTGTGGCCTACCATATCGCCGTTGGCAAAGTTTACCACGATAAAGTCATACTCTTGTGTGTTGATCGCTCCCACCAGTTTGTCTTTCACCTCGTAGGCGCTCATTTCGGGCTTCAGGTCGTATGTTGCCACGCGTGGTGAGGGCACCAGTATGCGGTCTTCGCCCTCGTAGGGTTGCTCGCGTCCGCCGTTGAAGAAGAAGGTTACGTGAGCATATTTCTCTGTCTCGGCGGTGTGCAGCTGACGCTTGCCCTGCTTTGAGAGATATTCGCCCAGCGTGTCCATTACGTTCTCTTTGGGGAAGAGGATGTTTACGCCCTTGAACGAAGCGTCGTAGGGAGTCATGCAGTAGTATTGCAGACCAGCGATGGTGTGCATGCCTTCCTCGGGCATGTCCTGCTGTGTGAGCACCTGTGTGAGCTCTTTGGCGCGGTCGTTACGGAAGTTCATGAAGATTACTACGTCGCCCTCGCCAATGTGTCCGTCGATGGCGCTGTTGCAGATAGGCTTGATAAACTCGTCGGTTACGCCCTCGTCGTAGCTCTCTTGCATGGCCTGTACCATGTTAGTAGCCTGACGGCCTTTGTTTTCAACCAACAGGTCGTAAGCCTCTTTCACGCGGTTCCAGCGTTTGTCGCGGTCCATGGCGTAGAAGCGTCCTACGATGTGTGCGATGTGTGCGTCGTTCTTCTCGCAGCACTGCTGCACCTGCTCTATGAAGCCCTTACCGCTCTTGGGGTCGGTGTCGCGACCGTCCATGAAGCAGTGTACGAAGACCTGGTCTTTCAGGCCATACTCTTTACCTATCTCGATAAACTTGAACAGGTGGCCGAGTGAAGAGTGCACGCCACCGGTAGAGGTGAGGCCCATGAGGTGCAGCTTCTTGCCGTGCTCTTTAGCGTAGGTGTAAGCTGCCTTTACGCCAGCGTTTTCAAGGATAGAGCCATCTTTGCATGCACGGTTAATCTTTACGAGGGCTTGGTATACCACGCGTCCAGCGCC
>CAKQFW010000146.1 GCA_934230965.1 uncultured Prevotella sp. | reverse complement strand
CACCTATCCCGAATTGCTGATTGCCCTGGCACAGCTGTCAGAGCAGGGCTTCAAGAACCTTGTTATCGACCTACGCGACAACACTGGTGGCTACCTTACCTCGGCTATTCAGATAGCAAACGAGTTCTTGCCCAAGAACCGACTGATTGTTTATACACAAGGTCGTAAGTCGCCGAAACAAGAGTATCGTTCTGATGGTCACGGCTCATACCAAAAAATACCGTTGGTAGTGCTCATTAACGAAGGGTCGGCCTCGTCGTCAGAAATCTTTGCTGGCGCTATGCAAGACAACGATCGTGCCACCATTATTGGTCGCCGCTCGTTTGGTAAAGGCTTGGTACAGCAGCAGATAGGCTTCCCTGATGGTAGCATTATACGCCTCACCATTGCCCGCTACTACACCCCGTCGGGCCGCTGCATACAGAAGCCCTACACCGCTGGCGATGATAAAGACTATGAACAAGACTTGCTGACACGTTATCAGCACGGCGAGTTCTTCTCGCAAGATAGCATCAAGCACAGCGGACCCGCTTATTACACCAGCAATGGCCGCGTGGTATATGGTGGTGGCGGTATCACCCCCGACATCTTTATCCCTGAAGATACCCTCAACGTTACCTCTTATTATAAGGAGGCCAGCTTGAGCGGACTTATCCTTCAGTTTGCGTTCACCTATACCGACGATAACCGTCTGAAGTTGAACAACTTTACCGAGATGATGGAGTTGGCCAACTATCTTGTGAAGCAGAACACTGTAGATAAGTTTGCTACCTATGCCGACAAGCATGGCTTGAAGCGCCGCAACCTGATGATACGCAAGTCGCACAAGCTGTTAGAGCGCTACATTAACAGCCGTATTATTTATAATATAATGGATGAGAGTGCTTGGAACCAGTATCTGAACCAAGACGACCCTGCCATTAATATGGCGCTGAAGGTGTTTCATAACCATGCCGCCTTTCCGAAAAAGCCCACTGCACCGTTGAAAGATCATAATGACAAACGTGTGGCCTGGTCGAAAGAGGTGCGCAGCATGCGCCGCAATGTAAGAGCCTAAGCGCAATTATTGTAAAGAAAAGCGTGCTATCTCAATGGATAAGCGTGCGAAGACAAATGGATAAGAAAGAACTGAGAAAACTCATACGCACACAAAAGCGACATTTCACCCAGCAGCAGTTGGGCGAAATGTCGCTTTCTGCTATCCGCCAACTGCTATCCAACGAGCATATTGTGTGTGCCAAAACGGTGATGATGTATTGTTCGTTGCCCGACGAGGTAGATACGCGTAAAGCATTGCACCAACTGATAGACGCTGGTAAACAAGTGGTGCTGCCCGTGGTGGTAGACGATAGCCATATGGTGCTGCGCCGTTACTATAGCGATGCCGACCTATGCGAGGGCGCCTACCATATACTTGAGCCCACTGGGCCCGTGTTTGAAGATGTTTATGCAATCAACGTTGTGGTGGTGCCTGGCATGGCCTTTGATGCTGCTGGCCATCGCTTGGGTCGTGGTAAAGGCTATTACGACCGCTTTTTGGCCCGTTGTCCCAAAGCTTGGCGCATAGGCATCTGCTTTGGCTTTCAGCTGTTGTCACAGGTGCCTGTTGAGGCTACCGATGTAGTGATGAATGAGGTGATAGCTTCAGACGAAGCTGCTGCGCATCAATAAATGCGCACATCCATAATAACCACTGACCCAACCTGAGCGTTGAGGCGCTTTACCAATTGGCTGCGCATCATCGATAGGTCTTGTCGTAAGGCGGGGTTTAATATCTTTACAAAGAGTGTTTGGTTCTTGATAAACTTATCGCCAGTATATGCCGTAACCGTAGGACCCGTAACAGCCTCCCATGCTGCTATAATGCGTTTTTGCAGCAAGGGCGTTTCCAGTCCTTCGTCGCGCAGATATTTCTGCAACAGGTCTTGTATGCTTTGAACGTTACGTCTAAACATTTTTTATTGTTTTAGAGCTTTTACTAAAACCACTTTTCTTATTCTTTTTTCTCGCTAATCTCGCCGTTGGTTACGGTGAATAGTTTGTAGTCGAACCCGCTGTTAGCCAATATTTTATCAAGGTGGTCGCGGTTAGTGTCAGTGATGAATATTTGTCCGAAATCGTTACCCGATACCAATCGTACAATCTGCTCTACGCGATGGCTATCCAGTTTGTCGAAAATGTCGTCAAGCAGCAGCAGTGGCGTGGTTTTTGAGGCGGTGCGACGTAAGAAATCAAACTGCGCCAACTTCAGTGCCAGGGCGTAGGTCTTGTTTTGACCTTGGCTGCCCTCGCGCTTCATCATATATTCGCCCAGCAGCATGTTCAACTCGTCGCGGTGTATGCCGTGCAACGAGTAGCCCATGATGCGATCTTTAGCTCGGTCGCGACGTATCACGTCGAGCAGTGGGCCACGCTGGCAGTGCGAAACATATTCAAGCGAAACCGTTTCTTTGTTATCGGCAATAGTGTTGTAAATGCGCTGAAACACTGGCACAAACTCATGTATAAAGGCGTTGCGTGCCATGTATATCACCTCGCCTGTGCGTGCCATCTCTTCCTCCCAAATGTCGAGTAGGGCAGCGTCGGGTTCGGCCTCCATCTTCAGTAAGGCATTGCGTTGTTGCAGGGCCTTGTTATAGGCCGTAAGCGCTTCAATGTATCGGTGGTCGTATTGCGAGATAACAATGTCCATCAGTCGGCGTCGTTCCTCGCTGCCCCCTGATATGATGGCGGTATCGTTAGGCGATGCCATAATAAGGGGTATGAGGCCTATGTGCTCTGAGTAGCGCTTATACTCTTTCTTGTCGCGTTTAAAATGTTTCTTCACGCCGCGCTTCATGCCGCAGTAAATGTCGGTTATGCGCTCGTTTTCGTCTTCATAAAAGCCTTCGAGCATGAAGAAATCTTGGTCGTGCGTGATGATTTGCGAGTCGATAGGGTTGAGCGAACTTTTGCAGAACGAAAGATAGTAGATGGCGTCAAGAAAGTTGGTCTTTCCTTCGCCATTATGCCCTATGAGGCAGTTCATTTTGGGCGACAACTGCAGTGTGGCCTCGCGTATGTTTTTGAAATTCAGTATTGAAATCTTCTGTAAAATCATCGTGCACTATGGTTTTCCTTATGCAAAGTTAAAGGTTTTATGGTGGAAAACGAAAAAAACAAGTGATAAATTTCAATATGTGCAAGATTTTGATTAATTTTGCTGCGCTTTCATATGTGCTGTTCGCCCCATGACCCATAGCCCATTGAGGCATAACTAAGAAAATTAAAAAACAAAAAATAAATGGTAAACAACAAGAACAATGAGGCTCTCGACGTAAACGAGAACCTTAACAAGACCGAGGCCTTCGTTTCAAAATACAAGAAGCCTCTCTTTGGTGGCATTATTGCCGTTATCGTTATCGTGTTGGCCGCAGTGGCTTATTTCGTATGGTATGCCGCTCCGCGTGCTGATAAGGCTAATACCGCACTGGCTAAGGGTCAGGAGTATTTCAGCAACGAGCAGTTTGACAAGGCTCTGAACGGTGATGGCGCTACCTTCGCTGGCTTTGTAAAGTTGGCCGACGAGTATAGCGGCACCGACGCTGCAAACCTTGCTCACCTTTATGCTGGTATCTGCTATGCTAACTTGGGCAAGTGGAACGAGGCTGTGAAAGAGCTTGATGCTTACTCGCCTGGCGACGATGCTATGGTAAGCCCCGCTGCTGTAGGTGCTTTGGCCGATGCTTATGCACAGACTGGCAACGTAGACAAAGCTATCGACTACTTGAAGAAGGCAGCTAAGATGGCCGACGGCAAGATGGAGATGGACGTTAACAACAGCATCTCGCCCAACTTCCTGTTGAAGGCTGGTGTGCTGCTTGAGAGCCAGAACAAGAAAGCTGAGGCTTTGAAAATTTATCAGGACATCAAGTCAAAGTATATCAACTCGGCTCTCGTTCAGAGCTCTGAGATTGATAAGTATATTGAAAGAGTTTCTGAGTAATGGCAACAGCACTTCATAATCTTTCTGCTTACGACGTAGCTGCTATTCCTGACGCCAGCAATATGTGCTTCGGCATTGTGGTGGCTGAATGGAACGAAGACATCACAGGTGCTCTGCTCGACGGTGCTGTTAAGACTCTTGAAAAGCATGGCGCTCTGCCTGAAAACATTCATGTGAAGACGGTGCCTGGCAGCTTTGAGCTGGTTTATGGCGCACATCAGATGGTGTTGCACGGTGGTTACGATGCTGTTATCATCTTAGGTAGCGTTATTCGTGGCGAGACCCCTCACTTCGATTACATCTGCCAGGGTGTTACTTACGGCATTGCTCGTCTGAACACTATCAGCGAAATTCCTATCATCTACGGATTGCTCACTACCGACAACCTTCAGCAAGCGCTTGACCGTTGCGGCGGAAAGTTTGGCAACAAGGGCGATGAGTGCGCCGTTGATGCTATCAAGATGGCAAAATTCTAATATTAGATAAGGTATAAATGGACGGTTTCTGTATGCGATACGGGTTCCGTCCATTTATTGTATACGCGCGTTTTAAGTGTGCCGACGCATCTGTCATCGGTACATAATAATATGATCTTAACATCTTTCTATTATGCAATTAATTGATTTACTGAAATCGTTTACTATTGATGAGATACTGTTGGCCATTGACGAGATGTTTCCCGAAACCGAGCAGTATCAGCCCATCTTTCGCGAAGCCTACCAACTGATGCTTACGTTGCCGCTGGTAGCATCGAAAAAAAATATTCGTTACCGCATTTTGTCGGATGAAGAAAACGAGATAGAGTATTTTGGTGCAGAAGATAGTTGCTTCAATACCACATGGGAGGTATGCTTGGCTAAAGAACTGATGGTGGATGACGAGGTAGAGCTGACCCAGGTAGAGATTGCTGCCAACAGCCTTGTAAACATGTGCTTGATAGGTCGCTGCCCTCGCCAATTTCTCCCGCTGAAGAACCAACTTTTGCAAGCTGAATAAGGTCTTCTGAAAACTGTATATTTATGCAGTTCTTTCTGCTTTCTAAAACCCATCGATTTACAGTCTGAAAGCATGGGTTTCACGTTGTAAAACCAAGGGTTTCACAGCCTGAAACCAAGGGTTTCAGGGCCTAAAACCCATGCTTTTGCATACGAGAGGTATCAACTTTGAAAACTGTAAGCAAGAGATGTGCTATTTCTTTTAAAGTGTAAGAAATTTCACAAATATTGTGTTAAGAAACCTAAAAGTCCGTTTTGCATAAATATTCACAAAACTGTATATT
>CAKQFW010000145.1 GCA_934230965.1 uncultured Prevotella sp. | reverse complement strand
CACGTATGCTGCCATGGTCGGTGGTGATGATAACGCGACAGTTGCGTTGCGCCAAGGCGGGTAATAGCTCGGCCATAATTGAATGGCGGAACCAACTGAGCGTGAGACTGCGGTAAGCCGACTCGTTATTGGCCAACTCGCGCACCATTTTCGACTCGGTGCGAGCATGTGATAGCATATCAACAAAGTTGACCACCACCACATTAAGGTCGTTTTTCATCAGTTCGTCAAGGCGTTCCAGCATCTTGTCGCCAGCCACCGAGTCGTTAATCTTATGATAACTAAAGGTGTCGCGACGACGAAAACGCTCAATCTGTGTTTGTACCAAGGGGCCTTCGTTTAGGTTTTTGCCCTCCTCTTCGTCTTCATCAACCCACAAATCGGGGAACATCTCGGCTATCTTGTTCGGCATTAAGCCACTAAAGATGGCGTTGCGCGCATACTGGGTGGCTGTGGGAAGGATGCTCATATACAGGTCGTCGTCAATATCAAAGAGCGGCGAAACCTCTTGCGCTACGGTGCGCCACTGGTCGTAACGGAAGTTGTCTATCACGATGAGAAACACCTTTTGTCCCTCGTTGAGCAGCGGAAACACCTTGTTTTTGAAGATATCCATGCTCATCATGGGGCGATTGGTATTGAGAGGCGACTCTACCCACTGCAAATAATTGTTGCGCACATACTTGGCAAAGGCGGCGTTGGCCTCCTCCTTTTGCATGGCCAGCATCTCGGTCATGGCGCTACCAGTAACACTAAGTTCCAGTTCCCAGCGCACAAGGCAACGATACAGTTCTTTCCAATCGTCAATGGTGCGACAGGCATCAATCTGCATGGCAATATTCTGAAAACTTTGTTGATAGCCCGTCTGCGTCACCTCAGTAACAATCTGTTGGCGGTGTATATTCTTTTTCAATGCCAACAATATCTGCACGGGGTTGACAGGTTTGATGAGGTAGTCGGCAATCTTTGAACCAATGGCTTGGTCCATGATGTTTTCTTCCTCGCTTTTCGTTACCATCACCACAGGGGTGTCGGGCTGTATCTCTTTTATCTGCTGCAACGTTTCAAGGCCAGTGATGCCTGGCATCATCTCGTCGAGCAAGATGAGGTCGTAAGTGGTGGTGCGGCATTTGTCAACAGCATCGGTGCCATTGCTCACCGTCTCCACCTCATACCCTTTCTTCTGAAGGAAGATGATGTGGGCTTTCAGCAGTTCAATCTCATCATCCACCCATAATAGCAATCCGTTGCTCATCGTGTTTACCTTTCTTTATATAGATATGTTTATTGAGATACGTTATTTCAATATTCTTTTAACATTATCTAATTATGATTTAAAAGCCGTCGAGGTCGTAGTATTCGTCCTCAAGGTCGGCCTTGTTTTCTTTTTGCGTTTTGCCTTTGTTATTTGCGTTTGACGAAGGCGAAGGGCCATCATCAAAATAGAAATCTTCTTCCAGCGAAGGCGCCTTCTCGACCTTTTGCTCAAGTTTCTGCTCAACGGCTGGCTTCTGCTCAACAGCAGGCTTCTGCTCAACAGCTGACTTCTGCTCAACAGCTGGCTTCTGCTCAATGACTGATTTCTGCTCGGGAGCTGGCTGAACCACGGGCGAAGGTTTCTCGGCGGGTGAAGGCTTCTCCTCAGGAATTATGATTGTTTCTGTTTCCTTCGTTGTTGCCTCAGGCTGCTTCGTCACCTCTGGCTCATCGGGGATAATCGTTGTACCTTGTTCCTCGGGCGAAACCGTTGTCGGATCGTCGGGAATAACAGTAGCGCCTTGCTCATTGGGAGTAACCGTTGTCGGCTCCTCGGGGATGATTGTGGTGCCTTGATTATCAGGCTGAGCCTTTTCATCCTCCAGGATGAGCGTTCCACCATCGGGCTGACTGACTGGTTGCTGGTCGGCATTGGGTACAGGGGTAGCATCGGGCTCAGTGGTGATAACGTCGGGTTCTTCAAGCAGTTGCAGCGTACTAATCTTCAGCGGTGCGAAGTGTTTCGCATAGAACTTGTCGTAGTCGTCGTAGCTATACTGTCGGCCCAGCAACGGCAAGTTCTGTTCGCTGATGATGATGCCGCGCCCTTTGGCCACAAGCTTCATCACACGAGTCTGTGCATACAGTTGTCGGGCATATTGCAACGCCTCGTCGTAGCTACGGAAACCGCTCACCTGCATGCGGTGCAATCCATTATCTTCATCGATATTGATGTCGAAGTTGCGCACCATATAGCTGGTAAAGTTATAGCGTGCCAACTCAAAGAGCAATCGGTTCTCGTCTACCGAGTCGGCAGGATAAGCCATCATAAAGACGAAGTTGGCGTTACGGTCGTCAGATAGTTGCGCCGCCGTGGTCTTATCGCTATCATTGAGCACCGCCGAGCGGCGTTGCCATACATTGCCAATATCAAATTGTCCGCCGTGCAGACGTCGGCCCTCTCCCACGCCCCGCACAATCATGCCCGCCATTTCGGCCAATCCACTCTGCGGATATTTCTCCAGCATCGTCTTCAGGTCGGCCACACAAGCCTCGGCATTGCCCTCATTCAGCTTGCTCAGTGCGCCGATAAATAGGAACTTATCGCGATTAGCACCCAGTGGGAAGCGCTTTGCCGACACCGCCAAATTGCCACCCACCGTGCTATAACGAGCGCCCTTAAAGGCGTCGTAGGTGGCGGCATAAAGCGAGTCTTCAAGATGCACACCCAGTAAGGCGTTTTCTTTGAAGAAGGGGTCGGTGAGCAATGTTGTCCACTCGTTGTCGGGATATTTTTCTTTTAACAGGTTTACATAACGCTGCGCTGTAACATCATCATGTTTGCGCGAATACAGCAAGAAGAGATGATAGTAAACGTCGGCCATCTTCTCGTAGGTAGGATACTGGTTTTCAAGGCGAACGAGCGCCTTCTCGCCCAGCGGCAAGTTGTCAAACTTATCTTTAAAGATGACGCCCGAATGATACAAGCCATCCATAATGATGAGGTTGCTGGCCTCTACCTGTTCCTGGGTGAAGGGCAACTGCGCGATGTAATATTCGCGTCGATGTGGATCGTTCTGTGCGCTGTCGGTACGCTGTTCAAGCGAGTCGGCCACAGCTTCAGCCCGTGCAATAGAGTCGATTTGCTCTTCCGACAGATTGTTGTCAGCACTACCAATGCTTACCACCGTTTTGTTTACACGTTGCCAGTTGTCTACATTCTCGCGCTTACCCCAGCGACGCTGGAAGTCGGTCTTGCCCTGGTTTACCGCCATGGGGTTATAAAAGTACCACTGCCCCTTTTGTTGCTGGTTAGCAGCAGCGTTTTGGTTCCTATTATTGCGGTTGGCCGTATTGCCATTATTGGCGCCATTCTTCGATATCGTCTCGTTAGCTTCCTGCTCTTGTTGCTTGCGGCGTTCCTCCTTTTCCTTCTTTTTCAGCGCCTCAATCACCTTGTCGATGGCAGCATTACGTGTCTTTTCGTCGGCGCGAGCCAGCTCTTGAAGCGAGTCTTGCAGGTGCACCGCGTCAGTATAAGGCACCAGTTCGTCTAATATCTTTGAGCGTTGCGACAGCTGTTCATAGTCAAGACGCTCCTTATCCAGCAAGCCTATGGCCTCGCCATAGCAGCGTTGCGCATCATTATATTTCTCCTTTGCCCAATAAAGGTCGCCCAACTTCAGCAGCAGCACGCCCTTCTCTATGCCCGAACGCGTAGCCTTTGTGTTGCCTTGTTCATAGGCTTCGATGGCTTTCAGCGTGTCGTTTTGTGCCAAATAGATGTTGCCCAGGGCATAATATACCTGGTCAAGATATTCTTTATTCTTGTCAGAGGCCGCCATACGTTTCAGGCGTCCCACCATTTTGCGTGCCTGGCCGTTGCCCGACAGCACCTCGGTCAAGGCGATGCGAGCGTTAAACTCTACCTCATAAGGCGGGTTCTGACGTATTACCTTGCGAAATGCCTTCGAGGCTTCAGCCTTATTGCCCAAGGCTGCCTGAAGTTGCCCCATCAGATACCACTCGCGGGCACGCTGTTTACGGCGCATCTCGTGCTTGATAACTCGACGCAGATAAGGGATAGCCTTCTCATAATCACCCGCATGAATATAATAGTCGGCATAGGTATAATCCCACTCTTTCTGTGCGCGCCAGTGTATGCTGTCGCGTTTCATATTGCGTATCACGTCTTCGGCATCATACAGCCACCCCTCCTCCACATAGCATTTTGCCAGCCAAGCACGGGCACGACCATAGATAGCAGGCTGCGTTTGATACAGTCGGCTCATATACGAGAAGGTAGAGGCCGCCTCGTCAAAGTCGCCCTTATAAAACTGCGAGCGTCCCATCAGCATCCATGCTTTCCACAAGAAAGGGTTATATTCTTTGCGCGACAGCCATTCAAGGTCACGTTCCGTCTTACGGCGCTTCTTGGTCCATTCTGGCCTACGCTTAATGCTATGCAGCTTGATAGCCTTTTGGCATTTCTCCACCGCACGGTCATAATTGCTTTTGCCCAAGTCGCGGCTGGCCTTATTGCCAACAGTATATAGCGGAATAATCTCGGTAAAGTTGTCTTTATTGCCATCCTCCTTGGCCTGCGAGCCCTCAATATACGCCAGCGTACCATTATAATAGGTGTTATACCGAGCGTTGAACGAATGCCACCATCGGCTCTTCGCAGTATTCTTCTGCGTAGAGCATCCCATCGCCAGCAGTGCAACGAGCACGGATAGCAACAGCACGATATGTATGTTATTCAGCTTTCTCACACCTATTTAAACTTAAAAACCAGTGTTTTTATTGCCCACAACAGCATATAAATAATGATGGCCGAGAAAATGATGGCGGCCCCCGATGGCACATTCAGCCAATAAGATAGCATCAGTCCTATCAAACAGTTCACCCAACCTATGATGATGCTTAAGAAGATGATACGATTGAAACGGTATGTAAAGAGGTTGGCCGTCATCTGCGGTATGGTAAGCATACTGATAGCCAGCACGATGCCCACCATGCGCAAGGTCGACACAATGGTCATGGCGATGAGGGCCATGAGCAGATATTCAACCGCATGCACTGGCAACCGTTGCGACTGAGCAAACGTAGCATCAAAGGCAATGCTGATGATGGTGCGATATAGAAGAATAAACACCACCGCCACCAATGCCGTTACGGCACTGAGTAGCCATAGGTCAGACGTGCCGATAGTAAGGATGCTGCCAAAGAGAAACGATGGCAAGTCGGGCATGAAGCCCGGTGTAAGGAAGCTGAACAAGATGCCCACACTCATACCGAAAGTCCAAAAG
>CAKQFW010000144.1 GCA_934230965.1 uncultured Prevotella sp. | reverse complement strand
GGGAACTAGATGCCCAGTCCAGGAGCAACGATACGTCCGTGGCTCTCTTCAGCCCAGTCGAGGGCGAAGGGGAAGAACTGATTGTTACGGAAATACATCATGGGAAAGAGTGCGTCCATCCATCCCTCACGCAGCCACCCTTGCGCATCTTGACACACACGCGTATAGGCGTTCCAGCCATTGCTACTGTATCTTGACAGGTCGTCGTGCTTGCCAATGGGCGAACAACTCATCTTCACCCAGGGTTTTATCGCCTTCACCCGTTGCGACACTTTGCGCACAATGCCCGTAATATGACGCCTACCCTGCTCACGCGACACCTTAATATTCCAGGTTTCAGGATAACGAATATAGTCAAGATGTATGCCATCAACATCATATTGTCGCGTTATCTCGGCGCACATATCAGCAATATAGTCGGCTGTTCCCGCCTTTTCAGGGTCCATATAGCCGTCGGGGCCTATCTTGCGCACCAATTTTGGGTGCTTAGCCCGCAAGCGTTTGCAGCCCAGCGCGTCCCATTTTCCCACCGGAATAGCCACCACCCAGGCATGCAGTTCCATGCCTCTGCGATGACATTCGTTGATGGCAAACTGCAACGCATCATAGCCAGGCGAGGTGCCAGGCTTCCCCGACAAGCATCCATCCCACGGCTCCAAGCGCGACGGATAAATGGTGGTAGCCCGCACACGCGTTTGCAGCAGCACCGTATTGATGCCCGCGCGCTGCAGTTGGTCGAGGATAGCGCGCAGTTCGCCCTTCTGTTTCTCAATAGAACGGGCCGATTGAGCATAGCTGTGCGGCCAGTCGATGCCGCCAATGGTGGTGAGCCACACAGCCCTTACCTCGTGTTTCGGTAGCGTTGGACTCCAGGGTGTGTCGGCCATAGCCACCTCACTGCATGCCATGCCGCATGCAAGACAAAGCGTAATAAATATCTTTCTTATTGAAATATTCAGCATATAAGTTATCTAATTCTATCTGCAAAATTAAATAATCCTTAGCACAAAACCGAATGAACCTTGAAACAAAATAGAATTATTCATAGAATAAGGCATTATTAATCGAACAATAAGACATTATTAATCGAACAATAAAGCAGTATTAATCGAACAATAAAGCAGTATTAATCGAACAATAAACCATTATTAATCTTTGAATAATGCGAAAACAACATTACTCCGAAATCAAATTATCCTTAGCGCATAATACTGATAATCGTGCAGAACAGTGGTTAAGAAAGCCACGTCAGACGACTGTTTATTCACTACATCCAGCACCTTTTCTACCTTTTTAGCCAAAAGCGCCACCTGTTCATCGTCATACACTACGTCGCTATAAAGCACCTTTTGAATAATGTCGGCCTGTTCAAGCGACAGGTTTTGCGCCTCTGGGAACGTGGGCTTATAATCAGGACTGGCATAGAAAAACTCGTCAATGTTGAGGTGCATACGCTTTGCGCTGGGCTTGCGTATCACCATTGTGCCAGCCGCAAGGTCGCCAATACGCTGATGCCGACGCGTAAAAGCAATAAACAGCACCCCCATCAAGCAAGCATAGAAGTCGACAAGCAGCATCATCCACCGCATCAAGATGGCACCCAGCGTTAGCGTGTCGCCGTCCACCATCACCACGCGCAGCCCCAAGCACCGTTTGCCAATGCTTTGTCCGTTAAACAACCACTCGCACAGTAGCGAGTAAAACAGCATTGGCGCAAAGAGGATAAACACGAAACTAAGGCGCAAGAAGTCGTCAGCGGTATAGAAATAATTCATCAGTTCCTCTACCAGCACATACATACTAATCATGTAGATATACAAAATGATGCTGTCGATAAGGCGTGCCAACATGCGTTCGCCCACACTGGCAGGCGTTTGTTTGATGCTAACATACTGACTGGTAACGATATCTGAAGAGGTCATGACTGTTGTTCAATTATAAAATTATACAAGACATTGAAAAGATGAAGGGGCACACGCGCCATCAGTACTTTTGTTTTATTTCTAGATACTTGTTTATCACGTTTACCGAAAGCTGTTCAGGCGTGGTAAGCAAGCTCAAGATGCCGTGCTGTCGAAGTTGCTGCGCCGCCAACTGCTGGTCATGTATCATCGTTTCGGCCACCACATGTTCATAATAGTCGGCCGTGGTACGAGGCTTGGTATCGACATATTCGTGCAACGATGTATTAGCAAAGAACACCACCAGCAACCTATGATGTCGCGCCAACTGCTTAAGATACGGCAACTGTCGTTGCATAGCGGCCGTGCCATGAAAGTTGGTGAACAGCACCACCAACGACCTTCGGCGCAATAACAAGGGCAGTTCGGTGGTAAGTGTTGAGAAATCGCTCTCACCAAAGTCGGTACTAACGTTATACAGTGTATCAAGTATGGTGCGCATCTGCGAGGGCTGTCGCGAGGGCGTCACAAAGTTGTCTACCCGTTGGCAGAAGGTGGCAATGCCCGCCTTATCATCCTTATGCATGGCCACAAACGACAATGCCAGCGAGGCATTGATGGCATAATCGAGCAGCGACATGCCCTGAAACGCCGCATGCATCACCCTACCCTTATCTACGAGGCACAGCACCTGTTGCGAGCGTTCTGTTTGGTAAACGTTCACCATCAGTTCATGTCGTCGTGCCGAAGCCTTCCAGTTGATGGTGCGAAAGTCGTCGCCCGCCACATAATCTTTAATCTGTTCAAATTCAGTGTTGTTACCCACCCGCCGAATACGTTTTATGCCCAGCGCTGTCAGTTGGTTACTAATGGCCAGCAACTCATATTGCCGCAAAATCATAAACGCGGGATACACCTTCACGCTTTGCGGTTTGGCGCAACTAAACCTCCGTTGCGCCAAGCCCAACGAGGTAGAAGCAAACACGCGCACTTGCCCAAAGGCATAGTCGCCACGCTGTGTGGGGCGCAAAGTATAGCTAATGGTTTTGCCCTCGCCAGCCTGCAATGTCAGGGCGAAGACAATGTCGCGACGCTGAAACACCACCGGACTCTCGTCGATAACCTCCAATCGAAGGCCGAAACCGAAATGGTTCTCTACGCGAATATCCACGCGGTTGTCGTCGCCATTCGAGAAGCGCGCATCACAACTGCGCCACGCCTCTACGCCCCGTTTCTGGTAGAGCAACGCCACCTCAACGGCCGTACCCACTACAAGTAAGGCCACGCCCACCATACCCACCCCCATGAGCGGCGGCAGAGCATAGCCCACTGCCACAACGATGATGAGCAGCGACATAACGATATAAAAACGGCGCGTAAGAAACATACTATACCACTATTACCTTATTATATAGGACATATTCTATATTATATAGGCCATATTCTATCAATATCACCTTATTATTTAGGCACCTCTACCTTATCCATCAGCATCTGCGCCACCTTAAAGGGCGTAAAGCCTTGCATCTCGGCCTCAGCGGTGAGCATCAGTCGGTGCTGATAAACGTAAGGCACCACAAACTTAATATCGTCGGGCGTTACAAAGTCGCGACCATTAATCATGGCATACGCCTTAGCTGTAGCCAGCACAGCCACCGAAGCACGTGGCGAGGCCCCCAGATACACCGCCTTGCTCTGTCGCGTTTGCTGAGCAATCTCGGCAATGTATCGCAACAGCGACGCATCGGCCCTCACGTTGCCCGCCAGCGCCCGCATGTGCAACAGTTCGTCAATGCTCAGCACGGGCTGCACCTCATCAAGGTGGGCAAAGCGCATGCCCTGTTTCTTGCCATCTAAGATGGCCACCTCTTCATCCACCGAAGGATATCCCATCGTTATCTTCATCACAAAGCGGTCGAGTTGTGCCTCAGGCAGTTTATAGGTGCCTTCCTGTTCTACAGGGTTTTGGGTGGCAATGATGGTAAACACATCGCCCATAGCATGCGTCTTGCCATCAATGGTTACCTGGCGTTCCTCCATCACCTCAAACAGGGCCGCTTGCGTCTTTGCTGGCGCACGGTTTATCTCGTCTACCAGCACAATGTCGGCAAACACAGGCCCTGGATGGAAGTCAAACTCCGACGATTTCATGTTAAACACCGTTGTACCCAACACGTCACTGGGCATCAAGTCGGGCGTAAACTGCACGCGAGAGAAGCGCGCGTCTATCAGTCGTGCCAGCAGTCGGGCGGTAAGCGTCTTTGCCACGCCCGGCACACCCTCAATAAGCACATGTCCGCCCGCCACAATGCTGGTTAGCAGCAGGTCTACGGCCTCAGTTTGTCCGACGACTATTTGTGCGATGCTGTCGCGCAGTTGCTGTGTCTTCTCAGCAATGAGAGACAGGTCAGTGCGTTGCTCTTCCATAAGCTCTTTTTATAATATCGTTATAATCTTTTTATAATTTCATTCATTTGGTCGATAAGGCGCCTCATCTCTTTATCGCTCATCTTCACCTCGCCCTCGCCCACAAGACGTAGGTCAAGCAGCAGAACCTTGATGCGGTCAGCGTCCAGCCCCGTACATGCCGCAATGGTAGCCACCGAAACAGCATCGGTCTTACGGTCAAAGATGTCTACATCAAGGGCCGAGCGCAGGGCATCGGCAAAGAGTGCTCGCTTTTTACACACCAGGTCGGCATTATCGTGGCAGTGCAAATAAAGCTTACTTACCAGTCGCGCAAACTCCAATTCGCTTTCGCGCTTGCCCCTCACCACAGGTATCACCCGTTGTCGGCGCCGCGCCGTTACGATGTAAAACAGCAGCACGGTGGCCAAGGTGAGATATATCGCCCACTTGAGCGGTGGATGTTGCAAGAAGAAGTGCAAAGGCGACTGCGCCTCGGGCTCTTTTCTTTCTCCATTGATTGTACGCTCTGCATCGCCATCCATCCTCACCACAGGCACATTGTCAACCCTACTCATCACGCGCATAAGATAAACGTTAGCAGCGCGATCGAGTATGCCATAATTGGTGAAGATCAAGGGTGTAGATGCCATGATTAGTTTACCCCGATACAGGTTTCGCTCCACAGCCATCCAGCTCAACGTGTCATAGGGCTGTGTCATGTCTGAGGCCACATCATCTACCATCGCTGAGTCTACTTCTACCGAGTCGGCCTCCCACTCATCATCATCGGTATCACTGGCATAATAGTCAGCATCGGTGACATAAGCTAACGGCATATACGGAACCTTACGCCCACCTATTGAATCGTCTACCGACACCGAAGCCGAAACCAGCGGCCGAATGATGCGCAACTTACACTCGTCATACCCACCCTGTTTCACACAATAAAGGTTAACAAAGGCCAGCGGGTTTTTATCAGCCAACTGTTTGCGCAG
>CAKQFW010000143.1 GCA_934230965.1 uncultured Prevotella sp. | reverse complement strand
CATGGGTCAAAAAACGAACACGGATAGCACCGATGTAACGGATTTATCTTTTCACGGATCGTTTTTTGACACTATTCTTTGGATCTTTTGCGCCTGCGGCGCGGATTGTTCCTGATTTTCTCGACGCTGCGCGTCTCGGTGAATACCATTGCTGGGTGCTAGAGTACAGGGCACGGAGACCAACACCCAAAGAAACACAGCCCCACCCCCAACCCCTCCCCGCTGGAGAGGGGAGTAAATACCCCTGCTTCTTGCTGGAGGACGGGGCACGGAGACCACCGTCCTACTATAATTAGCCTTGCCTATCACATGAATTCTTCACTCTTCGTTCTTCACTCTTCACTTAACCATGCCACCATCCTACTATGATTAGCCTTGCCTATCACATGAATTCTTCACTCTTCGTTCTTCACTCTTCACTTAACCACGCCACCGTCCTACTATGTTTGCCTCGCCGCTCGCGTATTATGAATTAAGCGCAGCCCATTACGAATTATGCATTATGAATTATGAATTATACATTATGCATTATGAATTAGTATAATTCCGTTTTCCATCACTTCAGCTTAACAATATCTGTCCAACGCGTTGTGGGGCACGTGCTTTTATGATCGTGCTTAATGGCATCGGCAAATTTCTTTCCGTTAGGATATTGTTGCGACGAAAGGATAACTGTTTCAGTGCCCTCTACCTTATTAATTTTATCTACAGCATGGTCGAGCAGCGTTATGTGATTGTGGCGCTCGGCATTAAAAGTAAACAGGTCGGGCTGAATGGCGGTGTTAGGCACTACCCCCATCAGGATAACGCCCGCGCGTTTATAATAAATGTCGGAGCGATAGATGCTGCGTAGGCACGCCGTGGCCGCTTGCACAATGACCATGGTCGACGACGTGGGCGTGTGCATTGTGGCCTCAATCATATTGCAGTATTGCGTAAGCTCGGGGCGGAAGTGGTTAGAGTCGATAAACACCCCCACAATATTTGCCGCCGACCGCTGTTTGCGCAGCTTCTCAGCGCCACGCGCGGCAAAGTTGGCCACATGCGTGCGCAGCGTTTCAAAGTCGTGCACCATGCCCTCAAAGCTTCGGCTGGTGCAGATGCTCTTCTTTGTGGTAGGCAGGTCGTCAGGCACGCAGTCGGTGCCATTCAGTTCGGCCCATGTGCGCTCTATCACCACCGTTTTAAAGGTGACTTGCACCCACGAGGCGGGCCGCATGGCAAAGTCGTGCGCCGTAGTAATGCCCAGGTTTCGCAGCCGCTCGGCATAGCGTCGGCCTATGCCCCACACCTCTTCGATGGGATACAGGCGAGCGGCCTTCAGTCGCTGCTCGTCGGTAGAGATGACGCACACATGCTGGTAGCCCGCATACTTCTTTGCAAAGTGCGACGCCATCTTAGCCAGTGTTTTTGTGGGTGCAATGCCTATGCTTACGGGCATGCCCACACACTGCATAACACGTTGGTGCAGCTGTGTGCCCCACGCCTTCAGTTGTGAGGGCGAGAAGTCGTCGAGAATGGCGAAGGCCTCATCAATAGAATAGCGAAAGCACTGTGGCGCCATGTTGCGAATGATGGTCATCACGCGCCCCGTCATCTCGCCATATAGCTCATAGTTTGACGAAAAGGCCTCGATGTGCGCATTAGGGAAAAGCTGCTTCAGCTGATAGAATGGTGTGCCCGCCTTCACGCCCAAGCGTTTGGCCTCGGCGCTACGTGCCACCACGCAGCCATCGTTGTTTGAAAGCACCACGACAGGTTTTCCCTCCAGGTCAGGACGGAAAACCCGCTCGCAACTTACGTAGCAGTTGTCGCAATCGCAAATAGCATACCACCTCATTGTTCAAATATATTTATACACCTTATCGTCGCCACTGTTTAATAGTCCATACCACTACGCCCCACACCCGAAAGTTGTCGTCGGCATCAATGCGTATGGGCGAATAGTTGGGGTTAGCGGGCTTCAACTCAATATACCCCTCGTCTTTATGTTTGAGGTCGAGATACTTGATGGTAAACTCGCCATTGACAAAGGCCACGATAACGTCGCCATCAACGGGCTGCAGCGAGCGGTCGATAACGGCAATATCGTTATCGCAGATGCCCGCCTCAATCATCGAGTCGCCCGACACTCTCCCATAAAACGTGGCCTCAGGGTTCTTGATGAGGTCGCGGTTAAAGTCGAGGCTGTCGTGCAGATAATCGTCGGCCGGACTGGGAAACCCCGCTTTGATAGTGGGCGCAAGGGCCAGCGGCAAAGGATGATTGAAGCGAGCCTTTAAGATTATTACCTTACTCATTACTTATTTTAGTTTCGCATGCCTTTGGCATGCAGAAAGTTAACAAGTTGACAAGTTCTTGCTGAAGCAAGCGGCAAAGCCGAGCGGACAAGTAGACGAGCTGTTTGCCTTTACAACTCAAACACTTCGAAATAACTTTGAGACGCATGGGTAGCAGCTTGTCTACTTGTCAACTTGTATACTTGTCTACTTGTTTACTGACATTAGAACGGGAAGAGCAAGGGCAGCACCACAATCATTACCAAGCCCATGATAATTTGCAGTGGCAAGCCCACCTTAATATAATCGACAAACGTGTAGCCACCCGCTTGCATCACCAGGGCGTTAGGCGGCGTAGAGAAGGGCGAGGCAAAGCACATGCTGGCACCCAGCGTTACGGCAAACAGCAAGGGGTATGGGCTAACGCCGATGGCCGCTGCCGAGGCAATGGCGATGGGCGACATGAGCACCGCCGTGGCCGTATTGCTGATAAACATGGTGAGAAACGAGGTGGTGAAATAGATGCCTGCCAACAAGGCGTAGGGGCTGGCCTGACCCAGATTATCGGCCAACAAGCGTGCCACCAGTGCCGAGGCTCCCGTCTTTTCCAGCGCCACCGACATGGGCAGCATGGCCGCAATAAGCACAATGCTCTCCCAGTTTATCGTCTTATAAGCAGCCTCTACCGAGCGTATGCAGCCCGTTATCACCATCAGTAGGCCAGCAATCATCACGGCCGTTACGGGGGCAATGGGGATAAAGTCGAACACCATCATGCCTATCATAGCCAGCATAATGAGGGCGGCAATAGGAGCCTTATAGTCGAGCGTTACGCGCGATGCCTCTTCCAGCGGTTGTCCTATCACCACAATGCCTTCGGCCATGTGTGCTATGCGCGAAATGTTTTTCCATTTGCCCTGTATGAGCAATATGTCGCCTTGTCGAAAAGTGAGGTCGGCAAGGTTGTCGTTCAGATAGTCGTCGCCACGGCGCACACCTAAAACATTTACGTTATACATGCGGCGTAAGCCAGCCTCTTTCAGCGTGTTACCACATAGGCGCGAGTTGTGCATCAGCACCACCTCGGCAATGCCTATATCGTAAAACGCCAGCTCTTCAGTGGCCTTCGTCAGCCCCATGTCTGAGGCAAAGCGCTGGGCCTGAGCGCTGTCGCCACTCACATAAACAATGTCGCCCTCAAGCAGTTTGGTGTCGGGGCCCGCCAGGCGCTGCACCACCTCTTTCATGAGCGAGGCATGAGCGTTCTTTATGCGGCGCACCTCAAGCACCGTGAGGCCGTAACGGTGGTGAATGTCGAGCTCGGCCAACGTCTTATTATTGGCCACCGACTGTGCCCCTACCGTAAAGGCAGCCAGATTGTCGGTGAGCCGATATTCGTCCATCAGGTCGTCGAGCGACTTTCCGCGAGCACGGCTGTCGCCCCCCTGTCGCTGCTTGTTGCCATTAAGAAAGCGCTTGCTCAGCGGCAGCAGCACCACAATGCCTACGGTGATGCACACCAAGCCCACAGGCAAGAAACTGAAGAAGCGCAGCGACTCAAAGCCATTCTCGGTAAGCGCGTCTTGTATCACAAGGTTGGGGGGCGTACCTATCAGCGTAAGCATGCCACCCATGCTGCTGGCAAAGGCCAGGGGCATCAGTAGGCGGCTGGCGCGCATCTTGGCCTTTTGCGCCAAGCTCACCACAATGGGCATCATCAGGGCCACGGTGCCCGTGTTGCTTACAAAGGCACCAATAACGGCTGTTACCACCATAAGCAAGAGGAAGAGGCCCAGCTCGCTGTCGCCAGCCAGTGTCATTAGCTTGCCCGACGCTTTCTTGGCCAGGCCTGTTTGCACGATGGCGCCTCCCACCACAAACAGGCCCACCATCATTATGACCACCGAATTAGAGAACCCCGACAGGGCTTCTTGCGGCGTAAGGATGCCGGTGAGCAGAAGGGCTACGAGGGCGCATAGGGCCACAAGGTCGGAGCGCACTTTGCCCATAGCAAAGCACACTGCCGAGAGGGTAAGAATAATGAGCGTTGTTATCATGGTTACAAAGATACGAATAAAGATACAATTTAGCAAAGGTACAACATCGTTTTTGTTGTTTATTAATTGTTTTTATTGACATTTTGACACATTGGCCAACAGCAGGTGTATACCTCTAATGAGAATATTGTTTTTGCCTCTTTTCCTCCACATTATATTTATTTAACAACATTACGCAGCCCAAAACCCAACAAATATGAGATATTTTTTGTACCTTTGCAAGGTTTTAGGATAATTTCCCAACAATACGTTGAAAACCAAGCAGTTAGTAAGTATAAGGTATATAAGATGAGACAATTAAAAATTCAGAAGAGTATTACGAACCGTTCGAGTGAGGCATTAGACAAGTATCTGGTCGAAATCGGACGTGCACCGCTTATCTCCATTGACGAGGAAATAGAACTGGCACAGAAAATCAAGAAGGGAGGCCCTGAAGGTGAACGTGCTAAGGACAAGCTCGTCACTGCCAACTTGCGCTTTGTGGTGTCGGTAGCCAAGCAGTACCAGCACCAGGGTCTCACCTTGACCGACCTTATCGACGAAGGCAACATTGGTTTGATAAAGGCTGCTCAGAAGTTTGACGAGACCCGCGGCTTTAAGTTTATCTCATACGCCGTATGGTGGATTCGTCAGAGCATCTTACAGGCCATTGCCGAGCAGAGCCGCATTGTGCGTTTGCCCCTGAACCAGGTTGGCTCGCTGAACAAGATTAATCACGAGATTAACAAGTTTGAGCAAGAAAACCAGCGCCACCCCTCAGTGTCAGAGTTGGCCGACGCCACAAAGATTGACGAAGAAAAGATTGGTCAAAGCCTGATGGCCGACGGCCACCACGTGAGCATTGACGCTCCCTTTCAGGATGGCGAAGACAACTGTATGCTCGATGTGATGCCCAGCGGCGATGACACGCGCACCGACAAACAGGTAGACCACGAGTCGATGGCACTGGAGCTGAACTCGGTGCTGACCAAGG
>CAKQFW010000142.1 GCA_934230965.1 uncultured Prevotella sp. | reverse complement strand
GCGTCATACAGGCCTCCAAGGGGCGCCTGTTGAGCTGGCGAAAGAGGTTGATGTGTTACAATTCCCATTTCTTGTAGCATTTAATTAGTAATTCCTTTATTATCCTATCATATTGTTTGCAAAGTTAAGCATTTACTTTCACATTGCTACTTATTAGGTTTTATTATTTACAAACATTTAATCTACAAATGTAAACGAAATAATATATTGTAACTAATTCGTATTAAAAACTTATCATACTGTAAGCACTACAACATTGCATCCTTACAGTTTGAAACAAAATTGATATATGATAAGTAAAAGTGTTAGACAAAAGAGAAGAAAGAAAGAAGGAAAAGGAAAAGGAGAAGGAGAAAGAAGGAGAAAGGACAAGGGGCAAAAAAGAAAGCCCGCCCCACGGAGTATCTACTCACAGGGGCGGACCCGACATATATTGATATTGTCGTCCCTCGAAGGAAGAGTGTAATGCACGCTAACGCACATTATACATTATACATTACCAAAGGCGAAGCCTCATTATGAATTATGAATTAGCAAAGGCGTAGCCCCATTATGAATTATGAATTATGAATTAACTAAAACTTTTTCTCATTCGCCAAATTCCAAGCGTTGAGGAAGGCGGCGCGCGAGATGTTCATCACCTTATCATAATTAATGCGGTCGGCCTCATCGCCCGGCTGGTGATAGTCGGGATGCCCATCGGTATGATACCATATAACAGGAATATCTTTACGTGCGAACGACCCATTGTCGCTGCCGCCCATGGGTTTATCCCACGGACGATAGTTGGGGTCGAGGCGTAAGCCATAACGTTTGATGTCGTCTTTCAGCCACTGACCAAAGGCAGGGTGCGCCTCGGTATAGAAGTAAACCACATACTGTGGGTTCTCAGGCTTATTATTTCGGCCTATCATGTCGAAATTGAGGTAGCCCTTTATCTGCGAGATGAATGGGCATGTCTGCACAAAATATTTTGAGCCTAACAGTCCTATCTCCTCACCATCCCAGAAGGCAAAGACGACGTTGCGTTCAGGCTGTACGCCCGACAGCACGAAGGCACGTGCTATCTGTAACACCGCACTTACGCCCGACGCGTTATCGTCGGCACCATTATATATTTGGTCGCCCTCAAGGTCGGGGTCGGCACCAATATGGTCGAAGTGAGCACCCACGATGGCATACTGTGTAGTATCGCGTCCAGGTATCATAGCCAGCACGTTAGCCATATCCAGTCGGCGGTGCGTGCCTTGTTTCAGCGCCGCTATCGAGTCGGGGTGCACCTGCCAAGGCTTACGTTTCTGCCACTCCATGCTATAGGCGCTGAAGGGCTGTTCATAACTTTGCCCCATAGGCTTTATGCCCCACTGTTTAAGCAATGATATGATATATTGCGCTGCCACACGGCTATCGCGTGTGCCTGCTTTGCGTCCGTTTAGCGCGTCGCTGGCCAAGAAACCAATGTGTGCTTGTGCGTTCTCAATGTTGATGCTTTGCATGGCTCGCTCTTTTGCTGCCTCCACCTTTTTTTGTGCGTGTGCAGCCGTAGCAGTTATCAATGCGAGCGCCATGATAATGAGCGTGTGCTTCATGATGCCGTGTGCTTGTGATAGAGTGTTGTTTTAAGTAAAAAAGCCCGACGATGTACCAACGTGCGCATCGTCAGGCTTCCTATTTCTAATATCGGTTGTTTTTATGAGTAGCGCAAGATTTGTCCTGGACGCAGGCGCATAGTCTTGCGAATGTGGTTCAGCTTGCACAGCGTGTCGATGGTTACGCCACGCTTTTTGGCGATGCTTTGCAGCGTTTCGCCTGATGCCACCTTATGATACAGAATCTCGCCATTGATATTTCCGTTGCTGGGTGTTGCGTTGCCCAGCACCTCTTCGCGAGTATAAGATCCGTTGCCCACCTTTCCGCGCAGACGTGTTGCCTCGGCGCTCTCGGCGCGATAGGTGTCGCGGTTAAAGGTGTAATAGTCAGCCACCACGTCTTGGTTACGGAAGTCGAACATCAGTGCGGGATTGATGGCTACGCCGCAGAGGCGTGTTTCAAAGTGCAGGTGCGAGCCAGTGCTTCGGCCAGTATTGCCGCCAAGACCGATGGGGTCGCCAGCGCGCACGTTCTGGTCTTCTTCAACCAGCTGTTTCGACATGTGTCCGTATATGGTTTCCAGTCCGTTGTTATGTCGTATCACTACATATTTGCCATATCCGCCACGGTTATATTTCACCATGCGCACCTTTCCGCTGAAGGCGGCGCGAATGGTATCGCCGATATACACCTTAATGTCGAGGCCCTCATGCTGACGTCCCCAACGTGAACCAAAGTTGCTGGTAATGACGCGGCTGGGGGTAGGCATACAGAAGTTTTTCAAGCTTATGCGATATGTCTCGGGCAGTTCGGTAGCGCGATGAGCGTACACATTGTTCCAATCGTCGTAGAGGTCGGCGGCAGGGTTCTCCATTTCTTCGCGTGCCGTGATGTTTTTAAGCATCAGCGTGTCGACAGCCTTCATGCGTCTATCAATAGGCGCCTGACGAGCCAACAGGTCTTGTGCCGCCGCTGTTACGGAGGTTAAAGTTAATAATGATGTTACAGCAAATGCGTGTATAAATCTTCTAAAACTCATATTTACAATTATGTCACGGTCCGTTTTTTATATCAAAAAGTAGAATGAGTATGTCATTCTTTCAAGGTTAAATAATTGGTTTGCGAGTAGTAAGAACAAGCCAATCATTTGCAACGAACGCTACAAAGTTAGTAAAAATCTTGCATATAATGTTGTTTTGTTAACAGTTTTTGTTTCACTTTTAACATAAAATACATTGACAATGTGCGCGTTATCGCTGGCGTTAAGATTTTTATACACAATCTGTGTGCATTGTGTGTATTGACACAAGTCAACGAAACTAGCTGATAGCCGCCCAGTTAACATTGCCGCCACGCAGTTCACGCAGGCGGTTCCACAGCATGGCATACGCGGCGTTTGAGCAGGTGGGGTCGGCGGCAATAATCTTTTGCGCCTCTTCGCGTGCCAGCTGCACCAGCTGTCCGTCTTGCGCTATGTTAGCAATCTTTAGGTCAAAGGCCATGCCGCTCTGCTGTGTGCCCTCAAGGTCGCCAGGGCCACGCAGTTTAAGGTCGGCCTCGGCAATGCGGAAGCCGTCGTTTGTATCGCACATAATGTCGATTCGTTTACGTGTGATGTCACTCAGTTTGTAAGTGGTAACCAAGATGCAATAGCTCTGATCGGCGCCACGCCCCACCCTACCTCGTAGCTGGTGCAGCTGCGAGAGTCCAAAACGCTGAGCATCAAGGATAACCATAACCGATGCATTGGGCACGTTTACGCCCACCTCTATCACGGTGGTGGCCACCAATATCTGCGTCTCGCCACTCACAAACTTCTGCATCTCGGCTTCTTTTTCGGCGGGTTTCATGCGGCCGTGCACCTTGCTCAACTTAAATTCGGGGAACACTTCACACAGTGTGGCAAAGCCTTCTTCCAGGTTCTTCAGGTCGCTCTTCTCGCTCTCGGTTATCAGGGGGAAGACGATGTAAACCTGTCGACCCAAACGTATCTGTTGACGTATGCCGTTATACAGGCTGGTGGTTTGGTTGTCGTATTTGTGTAGAGTTTGTATGGGTTTGCGGCCCGGCGGAAGCTCGTCGATAACGCTCACGTCGAGGTCGCCATAGATAGTCATGGCCAGGGTGCGCGGTATGGGGGTGGCCGTCATTACCAGCACGTGGGGTGGCTGCTCGCTCTTGGCCCATAGGCGGGCGCGCTGTGCCACACCAAAGCGGTGCTGCTCGTCAACCACAGCCAATCCTAAGTGTGCAAACTGCACGGGGTCTTCAATCACAGCGTGTGTGCCCACCAGTATATCTATCTGTCCTGTGGCCAGTGCGTCGAGAACCTCACGGCGGCGCTTACCTTTCACCACGCCTGTAAGCAGTTCTACACGCACGGGCATATCGCCCAAAAACTGGCGAATGGTGGCGAGGTGCTGCTCGGCCAAAATCTCGGTGGGCGCCATGATGCACGCCTGAAAACCATTGTCTACTGCCAGTAGCATGGTCATCAGCGCCACGAGGGTTTTGCCCGACCCCACGTCGCCTTGCAGCAAACGGTTCATCTGTATGCCGCCTCGCATGTCGGCACGTATCTCGTGCATCACACGCTTTTGGGCGCCTGTAAGGGGGAATGGTAAATAATTGTGATAGAAAGTGTTGAAGCGTTCGCCCACATGGTTAAAGATGTATCCGCGATACTTGCGGCGGTTGTCGGCGGCATAGCGTAAGATGTTCAATTGAACATAAAACAGCTCTTCAAACTTAAGGCGCATACGCGCGTTTTGCACCTCCATTGCCGTGCGTGGCTCATGCACACCACGCAGCGCCTCGATGCGCGACATGAGGTGCAGAGGCTGGGTGATGAAGGATGGGAGCGTTTCAGGCAGCGTGCTGGGCAACTTGTCGAGCAGCGTGCGCACCATCTTTTCTACGGCACGCGAGGTGAGGCCACGCTTTTTCATGGTCTCGGTGGTGACGTAGTAAGGCTGCATGCCCATCTTAGAGAGTTGCAGGTCTTCGGCCTTATCCATCTCGGGGTGCGCAAACTGAAAGCGGCCTGCGTAAACGGTGGGTCGGCCGAAGATGATAAATGTTTGCCCCACCTTATAGCTGCGATACACGTGTTGAGCGCCGCTAAACCATACGAGGTCGGCCACAGCGGTTTTGTCTGACACGTGTGCCACCACGCGCTTCTTGCGAGGTCCCATCTCAAACTCTTCGTAGCTCAATATTGTGGCCTTTATCTGTACGAAGGGCATGTCGGCGTTCAGCTCACTGATGGTGTATATGCGGCTGCGGTCGATATATTTGTAGGGATAATATTCGAGCAAGTCGGCCCACGACTTTATGCCGAGTTCCTTCTCAAGAATTTCTTTGCGGTGCGGTCCTACGCCCGGCAAATACATGATGTCTTGCTGTAAGATATTATCCATTGTGGGCTTTTTTTGAGGGGTATGGGGCTTGTGGGGCTTATAAGACTTATAGGTCTTATTGGTCCTATAAAGCTTATGGGTCTATGGCCTTATTGCTTCTTCCTTTTCCCTTAGCAGGGCTTCGCCCACCACAAGGTCGAAGGGGGTGGTGAGCTTAATGTTTTCGCGATTGCCCTCAACCAGCGTTACGGTGTGGCCGAAGGCTTCCACCACCGAGGCGTCGTCGGTGAAGGCGGGGCTGAAAGGCTGAGCGAAGGCTTGGCGCAGGAGACCCAGACGAAAGGTTTGTGGCGTTTGCACCGAGCGGTAGC
>CAKQFW010000141.1 GCA_934230965.1 uncultured Prevotella sp. | reverse complement strand
TTCACTTTTCACTTAAAAAGATATGTTCGACTTCGGAATAAAAGATATCATCGACATTTTTCTTGTCGCATTGATGCTCTACTACATCTACCGTTTGATGAAAGAGAGCCGTTCGCTCAACGTGTTCATTGGCATCATGGTGTTTGTATTGGTATGGCTCTTTGTGAGCCAAGTGCTTGAGATGCGCCTCTTGGGCTCTATCTTAGACAAACTGGTGAGCGTGGGTGTTATCGGTATCATCGTGCTTTTTCAAGAAGAGATACGCAAGTTTCTCTACTCGTTGGGCGCACACCAACGCGTAAAAGCCTTTACCCGCTTCTTTGCCGCAAACAATGATAAAGACGAAGAAGACAAAGAAACCATTATGCCCATTGTGCTGGCGTGCATGGATATGGCACGTAGCAAGGAGGGAGCCCTCATTGTTATTGAGCGTGCCATACGTCTTGACGACATTGTTGACACTGGCGACCGCATTGACGCCAATATCAACCAGCGCCTTATCGAAAACATTTTCTTCAAAAACTCGCCCTTGCACGATGGTGCCATGGTGATATCAAACAAGCGCATCAAGGCTGCAGGCTGCATCTTGCCCGTAAGTCATAGCCATAACATACCTAAAGAGCTGGGCCTCAGGCACCGCGCCGCCATGGGTATCTCGCAAGACAGCGATGCCATTGCCATCGTTTGTTCTGAAGAAACAGGCCGCATCTCGGTGGCTATCAAGGGCGAATTTCACCTACGCCTCTCGGCCGAAGAGCTTGAGGGCCTATTGGCACGCGAGATGAACGCATAGCGCCACACATAGCCCCACAAGCAAATAATAACCAAAAGGCTATGCTTATTCTTATTAAAAGGCTAAGCTTATGATATAGAAAGGGCATGCTTATTCTATTAAAAGACTAAACTTATCATATAGGAAGGGCATGCTTATTCTATTAAAAGGCTATGCTTATCCTATTTAAAGGGTATGTTTATCTAATAAAAAGGTATGTTTATCCAATAAAAATTAGTAATTTTGCACCGTGAACAAAGCGTTCACAAACGTCATACTGACAACAAGAAAACATACATATATCGTACACACTATGGATTTATTACAAAAGATTGTTGCTCGCGCAAAAAGCGACAAGCAACGCATTGTGCTCCCAGAAGCTACTGAGGAGCGCACGCTTAAAGCCGCCGACCGTGTACTGGCTGACGACATCGCAGACATTATCCTCATTGGTAACCCCGATGAAATTAAGAAACTGGGCGCCGAATGGGGCCTCACACACCTAGACAAAGCTACTATCATTGACCCGCTGAACAACCCGAAGAGTGAGGAATATGCTGCTTTGCTGGCTGAGCTGCGCAAGAAGAAAGGCATGACCATCGAGCAGGCTCGCGAACTTGTAAAGAATCCGCTCTATCTGGGCTGCATGATTATCAAGACCGAAGGAGCTGACGGACAAATCAGTGGCGCCCTCAGCACCACTGGCGACACCTTGCGCCCTGCCCTGCAAATCATTAAATGCGCCCCTGGTATCACTTGCGTGAGCGGTGCCATGCTGCTCATCACCGACAAGAAAGAATATGGTGAAGACGGTGTAGTGGTGATGGGCGACGTTGCCGTTACCCCCATGCCCGATGCTAACCAGCTGGCCCAGATTGCTGTGTGCACCGCTCGCACCGCACAATCGGTAGCAGGCATTGCCGATCCCCGCGTGGCTATGCTCAGCTTCTCAACCAAGGGTAGCGCTAAGCACGAGGTGGTAGACAAGGTAGTAGAGGCCACAAAGCTGGCTAAAGAGCTCGACCCCGAACTGAAGGTTGATGGCGAACTGCAGGCCGATGCTGCTCTCGTGCCCTCTGTAGGCGAGAAGAAGGCTCCTGGTAGCACTATCGCTGGCCACGCCAACGTGCTGGTTGTGCCCTGCCTTGAGGTAGGCAACATAGGCTATAAGCTGGTTCAGCGCCTGGGTGGTGCCATCGCTATTGGTCCTATCCTCCAGGGTATTGCACGCCCCGTTAACGACCTGAGCCGTGGTTGCTCGATAGACGATATCTACTATATGGTAGCCATCACCGCTTGCCAGGCCATGGATGCCAAGAAATAATTCATCATTCTTAATTCATTATTCTTAATTAGAAATCATGAAAGTACTTGTATTGAACTGTGGCAGTTCATCTATCAAATACAAACTCTATAACATGGATAACAACGCTGTGCTGGCAGCAGGCGGCGTTGAGCGTATCGGCCTCGACGAGGCGTTCATCAAAGTAACATTGCCCAACGGCGAGAAGAAGAAGATTATGCACGACATGCCCGACCACAAAGAGGGCGTAAACTTCGTGTTCCAGTGCTTGCTCAATCCCGAGTTTGGTGCTATCAAGAGCCTTGACGAGATTGATGCCGTAGGACACCGCATCGTGCAGGGCGGCGACCTCTACGAAAAGAGCGTTATCGTTGACGAGAGCGTAGAGAAAGGTATCGAGAGCCTTTGCGACCTGGCTCCCGTGCACAACGCTGGTCACCTGAAAGGTATTCGTGCCGTTGACAAGCTGATGCCCACCACACCTCAGGTATGCGTGTTCGACAACGCCTTCCATAGCACCATGCCCGACTATGCTTATCTGTACGCTATTCCCTACGACTTGTACGAGAAGTATCACGTGCGTCGCTACGGTTTCCACGGCACCAGCCACCGCTACGTATCACAGCGCGTGTGCGAATACTTGGGCCGCGACATCAATACACAGCGCATCATCACCTGCCACATTGGTAACGGTGCCTCGGTATCGGCCGTTAAGTTTGGCAAGTGCATCGACACATCAATGGGTCTGACCCCGCTGGCAGGCGTTATGATGGGTAGCCGTTCAGGCGACATCGACCCCTCTGCCGTAACCTTCTTGATGGAGAAGCTGAACATGAAGCCCCAGGAGATGGCCGACTTCTTGAACAAGGAGAGCGGTGTGCTGGGTATCACAGGCATCTCTTCAGACATGCGCGAGATTGAGAGCGCTGCTGCCGAAGGCAACAAGCGTGCTAAGTTGGCCCTGAATATGTACAACTACCGCATCAAGAAATACATCGGTGCCTACGCTGCCGCCATGGGTGGTGTCGACATCATCGTATGGACCGCAGGTGTGGGCGAGAACCAAACAGGCACTCGTCTTGAGGCTTGCTCTGACCTTGAGTTCTTAGGCGTGAAGATTGACGCCGAGGCAAACAAGGTGCGTGGCGAAGAGGCTATCATCTCTACTCCCGACTCAAAGGTTACCGTATGCGTAATTCCTACCGACGAGGAGCTGATGATTGCTAAAGACACCATGAACTTGCTGCAGAAGTAAGACTTCCTCATAAGCATTGCGCCTACACATTTAGGCTGGGCATAAGCCAATAACAAAGCTGAAAGAAGATAGACGCAAGCAAAAAATAGTCCCCGTAAAAGGCAGAAGAGCGAATGAAACCTCATTCATCTTCATCCTTTTACGGGGACTTTTTATTTCTTCATTGGTTATTTTTATTGTTTTAAAGACCGATTATTGCTGTTTTAAAAACTAATTATTGCTGTTTCAAGAACCAATCGTCACCTTACTTCAATGCCTTTTCAATGGCGGGCACAATGATGGCCTCCATTACATCATAACCTTTCACGTTAGGATGCACGGTATCGTGTTGATATTCTTTCTTCATACCCATGCCATCTTCAGATAGCATAGCGCTGAAGTAGTCGACATAGGGTATATTGTTTGCCTTGCAATACGCCTTTACGCGGTCGTTCAGGTGGCGTATTTTCTGCATACCATCAGTAATATTGGGGCGCCAACTAAAGTTTTCGGCGGGCAGTGTAGAGCACAATATCACCTTAATATGATTGGCGCGCGCCATGTCAACCATCGAGCACACATTATTAAACGTTTGATCTTCGTCGTAGGCGCCCGTGTTTTCAGCAATATCGTTTGTTCCGTAATTAATGACTACGAGCTGCGGTTTCAGGTTGATAACATCTTGGCGGAAGCGCAAAAGAAATTGATAAGAGGTTTGTCCGCTGATGCCGCGTCCCACATATCCATGGTTTTTAAAGAAGTCGGGGTGCTTAGCTGCCCAAATATCTGTGATTGAATTGCCCATAAACACCACACGTTTTTCGCCTTTAGCGGGTGCTGGCAGCTCGGCATTAGCCTTAGCATAGCGGTCGAAATGGGCAAAGTCATGACGTTGTGCCGAGGCCACGCCCATGCTGCCCCAAGCCAACAGTGCCGCCAAAGCCAAGGCTTTTAACGGCGATACACAGTATAGTTTCATATGTTTCTTAGTTATTTAGATTGTAAATAATATTGTTATCATTGTGTCAGGGGTGAGCCTCAAGATGAGGTTTTGTTTTCACTCGCCCTCTGCTCTCTACGAGTTAAGGATTTGTTTCGCCCTCAACATACTCTTCAAGGAAGAGGTGCTCGCCATCAAACACGGCGTAGGTAAACTGCGAAATCCAGTCGCCCAAGATCAGCATGCGGCTTTTTTGCGAGAGCATGAGGTCGAGCTCGATATGGCGGTGACCATAGATGAAGAAGTCGATGTCGGGATGACTCTTCATATATTGTTTTGTGAAGAGCACCAGATGCTCCTTATCTTCGCCCATGTATGGGGGTTCAGCACCGTCTACACGCTTCATGCGGCTGTGTTTAGCCCACGTAAGGCCCAGCCACATACCCCAGCGAGGGTGAAAGAAGTTGAGCAGACGCTGGCAGAAACGGTTATGAAACACCTTGCGCAAGAGCTTAAACTTATGGTCGGGGTCGCCCAGCCCATCGCCGTGGGCCAAGAAAAACACCTTGTCGGCTATCTCGGTGGTTTCGGGTTTCGTGTGCACCGTCATGCCACATTCTTGCTGCAGATAGCCGTAGGTCCATATATCGTGATTGCCCGTAAAGAAGTGCACCTCTACGCCCATATCAGTAAGTTCAGATATCTTACCCAAGAAACGCGTGTAACCTTTCGGCACCACATAGCGATATTCGTTCCAGAAGTCGAACATATCGCCCAGCAGATACACGGCCGAAGCCTTATGTTTTATGCTATCGAGGAAGCGCACCAGGCGTCGTTCTTGTGTGCGAGCGTGAGGTATGGCCCACGACCCAAGATGGGCATCGCTAAGAAAATATACATTTTTCATAGGCAATGATGAATAGTTTTGTGGTTTCGCATTATGCAATGTGTTGAGAGGGCATTAATCTAAGCCCAGTTCTACGCGCGCCTCTTCAGTCATCATGCTCTTATCCCATTCGGGCTCGAACACCAGGTTCACGTTGCACGACTTTACACCATCAAGCGCATCTACCTTCTGTCGCACGTCTTCCAAGATAAAGTCGGCGGCGGGG
>CAKQFW010000140.1 GCA_934230965.1 uncultured Prevotella sp. | reverse complement strand
AAAACAATGAAAAGAACATTTCAGCCGCACAACAGAAGAAGAGTGAACAAGCACGGCTTCCGTGAGAGAATGGCTACCAAGAATGGTCGTCGCGTACTGGCATCTCGCCGCGCTCATGGCCGCAAGAAACTGACAGTATCTGACGAGCACCACGGAAAATAATCCTTTTTAAACAAGGATAACCCCGAAACATCGCTCGTCCTTCACGACGACAAAAAGCAGCAAGAAGCACTCTCACCGGTGTTCCTGCTGCTTTTTTTGTTATAACCCAACAACAAAATAGCATGTTTCGACAGCCATCACGAGGCTGCACTACATCATTACTAACCCATACAAACCATTAAAAATTTATGAAGCAAACATTTACTAAACGTATATTATTGACGCTGGCCATGCTTATGACCATCAGCTATACATGGGCACAAATACCTGCGGGCTATTATGATGCACTGCGCGGAAAGAAGGGTGCCGAGCTGAAAACCGCCGCCTTCAATATTATTAAAGATGCCCAGACGCTGGCATACGGTAGCGGCATGGGCTGCACATGGTGGGGTTTCTACTACACCGATAACGATAACGGCAACGTGATTGATCGCTACTCGAACGACATCCGACCGTTTAACGGCCACGGCAGTTCGGTACAAGGCACTAACATTGAGCACTCGTTTCCCAAAAGCTGGTGGGGCGGCACCGAAGTGCAAGCCTACAGAGACCTACACCACCTGATGCCCAGCGAGCAGAAAATAAATAAAGCGAAGGGCAACTGGAGCATGGGCAAGGTGCAAAAAGCATCAACCGACAACGGCTGCACCAAGGTGGGTGCCAGCAACCTGGGCTTCACGGTGTGGGAGCCTAACGATAAGTGGAAGGGCGACTTCGCGCGCGTATATATGTATATGGTAACCGCCTATCAAGACTATACATGGACCAACGCTCATGGCCTCAACTCGCTTGAGAACAACACGTGGCCCACGCTGAAGAAGTGGGCTTACACCATGTATATTGATTGGGCCAAAGCCGACCCCGTAACCTCTATCGAGGTAGACCGCAACAACGCTGTTTATGCCATTCAAGGCAACCGTAACCCGTTTATCGACTTCCCCAACCTCATGGAATATATCTGGGGCGACAGCATCAACTATGCCTTCGACCCTGCAAAGACAGCCACCTCTGAACACCTGGCCACCAAGGACAAACCCTTTGATTGCGTAGCCTATGTTGCCAACCTGAAGAAGGGCGATGGCGGCTTCACACCCGTAGCCATCAGCGGCCCTGAGGCCTCAAAGGTATGGGTAAACACTCCTCAATATGGATGGAAGGGCACCAGCTTTGTAGGCGGGAAAACTGCAAGCGAAAGCTACCTCTACTCGCCCGAGATTAACCTTGTGAGCTTCACAACCGCCACGCTGAAGTTCTCGCACGCCTTAAACTTCTGCACCTCTCCTGCCTCGTTCTTGAGCGTTGAGGTGGTTGACGGCGACAGCTATACCCCACTCAACGGCATCGTATGGCCCGCTGGCAACTCATGGGAGTTTAACGAATCGGGCGCCATCGACCTCACCCCCTGGGTGGGCAAGAAGATAAAAATTGGTTTCCACTATACCAGCAACACCAGCGTTTCGCCCACATGGGAGATACGCGACATGGCGATAACAGGCACTAAAGTCATCAGCACGGGCATCAACACCGTGAGCACTTCTTCTGCCACCTTCGACGCCAACAAGCCGTATAAGGTGTACGACCTAAACGGACGTCAGCTGCCCACAGGCCACCAAGGCAAGGGCATCGTTATTGTGCGACAGGGACAAAACACATGGAAAATGATAAGATAACCTCTCAGTTACCGTAATAATTACGTTAGGGGCCTGCGACCATTTCGGCGTAGGCTCCTTTTTAATACATTATTGAGTAACATGAATAAGAAATAACAATACATCCCTATTATTATTTATTCGCAATGCGCAGCATTGCTCAGTGGGGTTGAACATTAATGTCCATTAATTGAACATTAATTATACATTAATATAAAACGCGCAAAGCGCGAATTAAGTATATAATATAATTGTAAACTAAAGAGTGATTGTAAAAGGATAAACAAGATGGAAAACCCGTATTTGAAACAATACCCCGACCTGATGTCGGGAAAGAAAATAATGTATGTGCATGGTTTCGGTTCATCGGCACAGTCGGGCACTGTAACCATGCTGCGCACCCTCATGCCTAACGCCACAGTGATAGCCGAAGACCTACCGTTGCACCCCACCGAGGCTATGGCCCTGCTGCGCGATATGCAACAAAACGAACAACCCGACCTTATCATAGGCACCTCAATGGGCGGCATGTATACCGAGCAGCTGAGGGGTACCGACCGCATACTGGTAAATCCTGCCTTTGAGATGGGCGCCACCATGGGCGAGCACGGCATGATAGGCAAGCAAACCTTTCAGAACCCGCGCAAAGATGGCGTGCAAGACTTTATCGTAACCAAGGCGCTGGTGAAGGAGTATGCCGAAGCCACCACCCACTGCTTTGAAAACATCGACGAGGACGACCGCCAGCGCGTGTATGGCCTCTTTGGCGATGCCGACCCCTTGGTGCACACCTTCCCACTCTTCGCTCAGTTCTACCCTAACGGCATGTCGTTTCATGGCGAGCACCGCCTTACCGACAAGGTGGCGTTTCATTATCTCATACCCGTGATACGCTGGATTGACGACCGACAGGAGAAACGCGAGCGCCCCATCATCTACATACAATACGAAACGCTGCACGACAGCTACGGACACGCCACAGCCAGCATGCACAAAGCCTTTGAGATGCTTATCGAGCATTATAACGTGTATGTGGTAGCACCATCGCCCAGCAACACACCCACCTGTATGGCCGACGTGCAAGCATGGGTAGACCAATATCTCAGTACGCCCGCTTGGGGGCACGTCATCTACACCAATCAGTTGGCATTGCTCTACGGCGACTACCTCATCTCGGCCCACCCCCACCCCGAATTTATGGGCACCACCGTGGTATGGGGCAGCGACGAATTTAAAACATGGGAAGAAATCATCACCTTCTTTGAACGCCTTGGCGGACAGTAAAGAGGCGGTGGATTGAAGGTCTGAAAACACAACAATATTATCTGAACCAAAACAACAATAACAACTATAGAACAACAATAACAACTAAAGAACAACAATAACAACTAAAGAATAGCAATAACAACTAAAGAATAACAACTAAAGAACAACAATAAGAAAAGGGACAACAATAACAACAATGCTTTCTTATACCATTATGTATGAAACACGTTGTTATTGTTGTCCCTTTGTTGTTCTATGTTGTTGAGGTATCTGTTATTACTTTACCTCACTTACATATTCACGGCTTCGGCACGTTTCCTTACTTCTTCACCATCTTCGTCACGCTTCCGTCTTGCATCTTCACAAGATTAATGCCCTTGATAGGCTGCTGCAACTTCTTGCCATCGATGGTGTAGAATCCCTGAATGGCGTTGGTGCCTTGGGCGTTGATGGTAACGATGCCAGAGGTACCGTCTTTCACGGTTACAGGCAGACTCTCAAGGTTACCCTCATAAACGGTGGTTACCTGATACAGGTGGTCGGCCGTGCCAGCGCTGTTATCAACATAGGTGGGGGCAGTAGTGCTGGCAAGCAATGTGCCATCGCGGTAGATGTTATACTTCAGCACCTTCAGGTTCTTTATGGTGTATGTTACATCATCAATCATGAACAAGAAGTTCTGCTTAGCTCCTGCTTTGTGATGAATAGCAAAATACTTTGCTCCATCAGGCAACTGTGCCTTATACTCACTCCACGTTCCATTCTCTTGTGTATAGGTTTCGCCTATCTGCACAAAGCTTTCGATATTAGTATCTGTGGTAGAATAAAGTATGTCAAAATACTCAGGATATGCACTTACACTGTTTTCATAAGCCACATACAAGTTATTTGCCCAGAAGCTTATCTCCTGTTCCTGTTCGCTCAACTCAGGACTGATGAGCCAATTGTCAGATGGTACTATCTTATTCATGTCAGCAGTAAAGCTATAGAAGGCAGCAAGCGATTTATTACCACTCTTGGGCTTGGTACAGGGAAAATCTGATGTAATATTGTAGCCACCATAGTTGTAAGGATTGAAGACGGTAAAGGCAAAGGCAGTGTTTTCACTACCATAGGCTATACCATTATACAATCCACTACAAAGACCACCATCAACGTCTACCATCGTCCAGTTGCCTATGCCGCTGGTTGCCCAGTCGGGTTCTTGTTCAAAGCTATCAACAAAGGTGCGCACACTGGCGGGCGCCTTCCATGCCAATGTTTGAGCCGAGGCAGTCTTGGTCACGGCCAGGTCGGTGGCGGGGAGGAGGTCGGGCGAGGTAAACTGCACATCGGCAGAGGCCACGTTGTTATCGGCCAAAGCATCATCAGCGGCTATTACTTCAACCTTTACAGTGGCTTTGTCGGCCTGTTCAAGGATAGAAGGATTAATTTCAAGCGGATAGGTGTGAGTGCCAAACGAGCCCAGTGTACTATTCTTTGTTTCGTTCAACACCTCCTTATCTCCAATGGTTATCTTCAAAACATAACTGTCTACAGCTTGGCTACCATAGTTGCGCACCCTCACGGCAGCAGTGCTGCTCTGTCCTTTCTCAATCGTTTCGGGCACATTCACCAGTGTTGCCGCCAGGTCTACCGCCTTTTGGTCGGCAATGCTTATATCGTCGAGATACACCTTTTGCTCAGTAGTGCTACCGAGGTCGGCAAAGTGGAAGCCAAACTGCACCCACTTCTGTTTCTGTATCCAGTTAGCACCCAAACAGGCGTTAAGGTCATAAATATATTTAGTCCACCCGTCTGAAGGGGCTGTCATGGCAATTTCGTCGAGATAAACACATACGCCATCACTTGTTTGCACATAGGGCGTAAAGGTGCCCGCTGTGGCTTCGCTCTTCAAAAAGAACGTAAGGGTGGGATTGTCACAACCCTTAATATCTATCTTGCCCGACGTCATGGCCGCAAAATCGTCCATCATGGAGCGGAAACACATTTGGTAATCATCGTTGGCACCTACCATGGAGACTCCTACTGCAGAACTATTATTTCCGCCATTGTCTGATATATTATACGACCAAAAATAGTTGATATTACCTTCAGTATAATCTTCGCGCACAGGCAAACTATACGGTTTGCCCACAAGCACAGGTGTTGAAACAATAGCATCTGAAGAGCCCGAAGCGTTTGTGCCCACCAAAGCCTGATAAAGATATTGTTGTAGTCCTTCTTCGGTAGCCGCGTCATAAGTGAATGAGGTGGCACCCTTAACGCTACCTTTTAAGTCGCCAAGATACAAACGATTACC
>CAKQFW010000139.1 GCA_934230965.1 uncultured Prevotella sp. | reverse complement strand
ATGTAAAACAATGCAAAGATAAGGGTTTTATCTTAATTCTGCAAAGCATGGGTATTAGGAATTCTTTATATTTATTAAAATTGATATTTTTAAAGAAAAAAAGGATAATATTGCCCGCGATTTATTATCTTTGCACAGTTGAGATGCTATCATCTCATCATAAAACACTACTATCTTTTAAACGTTTTGACATGACAGGAATGATAAAAAAGATATTTCTTTTCTACAAAGAAGGCTTTGCCGCAATGACCGTTGGGCGCACGCTGTGGGCGGTAATTGTGATAAAACTTATTATCATCTTCCTCATACTGAAAGTGTTCTTCTTCCCAAACTTTATCAAGCAACGCGCCACAGAAGGATATGAAGCCGACTATGTGGGAACGCAGCTGACGGAGAGAAATCAACAAAATAAATAATAAAAACACTAACATCATGCACAACCTACTATTGACAATTGACCCTACAGCCATTGACTGGTCGAGGGCACAATTTGCGCTGACCGCCATCTACCACTGGCTGTTTGTGCCCCTAACACTGGGGTTGGCCCTGATTATGGCCATTATGGAGACATGCTATTACAAAACGCGTAATGTGTTTTGGCGCGACACCGCTAAATTTTGGCAACGCCTGTTTGGTGTAAACTTTGCTATGGGTGTGGCCACAGGCATCATCTTAGAGTTTGAGTTTGGCACCAACTGGAGCAACTACTCATGGTTTGTGGGCGACATCTTTGGCGCACCGCTGGCCATTGAGGGCATCGTGGCCTTCTTTATGGAGAGCACGTTTGTGGCCGTAATGTTCTTCGGATGGAAGAAGGTGTCGGCAGGATTTCACTTGGCAGCAACTTGGCTCACGGGGTTAGGCGCCACCATCTCGGCATGGTGGATATTGGTGGCCAACGCATGGATGCAACATCCTGTGGGCTGCGCCTTCAACCCCGACACTGTGCGCAACGAGATGGTGAGCTTTGCCGATGTGGCGCTCTCGCCCTTTGCCGTAGACAAATTCTTTCACACCGTTATCTCGTCGTGGATTGTGGGCGCCGCCTTTGTGGTGGCAGTAAGTTGCTGGTATCTACTGCGTAACCGCGAACAAAGGTTATCAATAGTAAGCATCAAGATTGCCAGCATCGTGGGCATCGTGGCCTCGGTGTTGGCCATGGCTACGGGCGACAGATCGGCTGTGCAAGTGGCCGACAAGCAACCCATGAAATTGGCCGCCATGGAAGCGCTATATAACGGTGGCGAAAGCGTAGGACTGACAGCCATTGCTGCCATCAACCCCTTTGAACAACCTAACTATGCGGCTGGCGAAGAGCATGCGCTACATATCAGTATTCCGAATGGTTTGTCGATACTGGCTACACATAGCACCGATGGCTATGTGGCGGGCATCAACGATATTATAAACGGTTATACCAAAGCTGATGGCACACAGGTGGCTCCGCTGAAAGAGCGTATGGCGAACGGTAAGATTGCTATTCAGGCACTGGCAGAATATCGCCAACTAAAGACGCAGCCCGAGGCCGATGCTGCCGCACTGGCTGAAGCAAAGGCGAAGATTGACGCCCACATGGCCGACTTTGGCTATGGATACCTGAACAGCGAGGCCGACATTGTGCCTTATATCCCACTGTGTTTCTATGCATTCCGCGCAATGGTGGGCATTGGAACCTTGTTGCTACTCTTCTTCCTTGTGGCTGGCCATATTGCTTTCCGTTGCGATATCAGCAACAAGCGTTGGCTGCATTGGGCCGCTATCGCCATGTTGCCCTTGGCTTATATTGCCAGCGAGGCAGGATGGATTGTGGCCGAGATGGGACGTCAGCCATGGGCTATACAAGATATGCTGCCGCTGAACGCTGCGGTGTCGGATATCGGGGCAGGCTCAGTGGCCACTACTTTCTTCATCTTCCTCACCCTTTTCACCACCCTTTTAGTTGTCGAGATTAGCATCTTGTGCAAACAGATAAAGAAGGGCCCCGAATGGGAAAAGGAAAGTGAAAAGTGAAGAGTGAAGAGTGAAGAATTCATATGCGCTTTATGATTTGGGGCTTTTGCCTAACTCATTATGTATTATGAATTATGAATTACGAATTAGTTCTTCCGCTTCACTCATTATGAATTTTGAATTAAGAATTATGAATTGATAAAAATATGGACTATATATTTCTGCAACATTACTGGTGGTTTATCGTTTCATTACTTGGCGCACTGCTGGTATTTTTAATGTTCGTACAAGGAGCCAACTCGTTGGTTTTCAGTTTGGGCGCTACGCCCGAAGAGCGCCGCGTGGTGATTAACAGCACTGGGTGCAAATGGGAGATAACCTTCACCACACTGGTTACCTTTGGCGGAGCCTTCTTCGCCTCGTTTCCATTGTTTTACAGCACCAGTTTCGGTGGAGCCTACTGGCTGTGGATGATTATCTTGTTCTCGTTTGTATTGCAAGCCGTGAGCTACGAGTTTCAAAACAAACTGGGCAACGTTCTGGGCACACGCACCTTTCAGTGGATGCTGGTGCTGAACGGCATCTTAGGACCTTTGTTGCTCGGCGGAGCCGTAGCCACCTTCTTTAATGGATCAAACTTTGTTATTGACAAGGGCAACCTTACTTCGCTGCAACCCATCATCAGCCATTGGGCAAACGGAAGCTATGGATTGGATGCACTGCTCGATCCCTGGAATCTGGTGTTTGGCATGGCGGTATTCTTCTTGGCACGCATCCTCGGCACACTATACATTATTAACAATGTAGACGATGAGAACATACGGTGCCGAGCATCGGTACGTCTCGTAGGATGCACGGTAGTGTTCTTGGTACTGTTCCTCGCCTTCCTTATTCGTACATTACTGAAAGAGGGTTACGCCATTGACGCCACAACAGGCCTCATCGTGATGGAACCTATGAAATATCTGCACAACCTTCTTACAATGTGGCCCTTGCTGGTAGGCTTCGGCATAGGCGTAGTGTTGCTGCTTTATGGCATCATACGCACCATTGTAAGCAAGACTTACATTAAAGGAATATGGCCCGCTGGCATCGGCGTAGTATTGGCAGTATTGGCCCTGCTGCTGTGTGCGGGATGGAACGGCACTGCCTACTATCCTTCAAACGTAGACCTACAGAGTTCGCTAACCATCGCTAACAGTTGCAGTAGCGAATTCACCCTACGCACCATGTTCTACGTCTCGCTTCTTGTACCCTTCGTGGTGGCATACATCGCCTACGCTTGGTATGCTATGGATAAGAAGAAACTAACGAAAGAAGAAATTGCTGAGGAAGAAGCTTATTAAGCCCAAAAGAAGGCTTGATTGAGACGCAAACAAGGCTTAATTGAGACAAAAACAAGGCATAATTGAGTTCAAAACAAGCCTTGATTGAGACAAAAACAAGGCAATAAGTAAATAACGAGTAACAAAAAAGCCAGCAACAATTCGGATAACTAAATGTTACAACCGACTTGTTGCTGGCTTTATTATATATAAATATTTATACAGAACTACACTTCAACGTTCTGACGAAAACAACGTTTATTATACTTCTGCGTTCTAATGAAGATAACGTTTGTTACACTTCAGCGTTCTGATACAGATAACGTTTGATGCTCTTCTTCGGCGTCTTCTCAAACTCTTCTTCCTGAATACGGATAGCCGACAGTTTGCAGTAAGCAGGCATCACAGCGTTCAGTTCTTGACGGTTTTGCTCCATCACCTCCTGAAGATCGTCGTTGGTAAGGTTCATGGTCTTGGCCTCGTCATAATCAGGATGCACAAGGCCCACCAGTTTATCGCCTTTCTGAATAACCACACTCTCGCTGACCATTGCCATTGAGTTGAGTTTATCCTCTATTTCCTCGGGATAGATATTCTGTCCGTTGGCACCCAACAACATATTCTTTGAGCGACCTTTGATAAACACGTTGCCATCGGCATCCATCGTGCCAAGGTCGCCAGTGTGATACCAGCCTTCAGAGTCGAGCGTAGTGCGGGTGGCCTCTTCGTTCTTATAATAGCCCAACATAACGTTCATACCACGTGCCAAGATTTCGCCCGGCACATTCTCGGGATCAGGACTATCAATCTTCACCTCCATATTCACTACGGCCTTGCCACAAGAGCCAGGCACGAACTCGGTATAGTCGGCATAACAGATGATGGGGGCACACTCGGTAGCGCCATAACCTACGGTGTAGGGGAACCCTATCTGCTGCAAGAACTGCTCTACCTCTTGATTGAAAGCAGCACCACCAACAATAATCTCATAGAATTTGCCACCAAAGGCGTTCTTCACTTGCTCGCATATCTTATGGTTTACCTTACGATTTACCACAGGCATATTAAGCAGCAAGCGCATGCGATTGTTCTGTATCTTGGGGAATACTTTCTTACGAATAATCTTCTCGATAACCAATGGCACAGCGATGATGATAGCGGGCTGAACCTCGGCAAAAGCCTGAGCAATAATAGCGGGGCTGGGCACACGAGTGAGATAGAACACATGACAACCATACAAGAACTCGAATAAGAACTCGAACGACATGCCATACATATGTGCCATAGGCAAGATACTGATCACGCTGGCGCCACGTTTTATTTTGCTACCCACCGCCTTCATGGCAAAGTCGTAGTTGCTCCACAAAGCACGATAAGGAATCATCACGCCTTTAGAGAAGCCCGTCGTGCCACTGGTATAGTTGATGAGCGCTAAGTCGTTCATATTGTTCTCGCGACGATAGTGCACATGCTCTTTGCGGAAATACTTGGGGAACTTCTTTCCGAACAATTCGTTCAGGTGCTCACGAGCATACGTTAGTTTATCAGTGCGCGATACCACCAACGAATAATCGGGAATATAGATAACACCTTCAAGATGGGGCATCTTTGTAGCATCGATAACAGTAGCCACTACATCGCCCACAAACAGCAGTTTAGCCTCGCTGTGGTTTACGATGTTATGAATTTGGTCTGCGGTAAACTCATGCAGAATGGGCACGGCCACAGCGCCATAGGTAAGCGTTGCCAAGAAAGCTACGGCCCAGCAGGCGCTATTACGTCCGCACAGTGCTATTTTGTCTCCGGGTACCACACCACTGTTTTCAAACATGATGTGCAACTTCTCAATTTTTCTTGCCACATCATGATACTGCAGGGTAGCGCCTTTAAAGTCGGTGAGGGCATCGCTATCCCAATTACTGATGATGCTCTTTTCTATGAGCTCGTTGAAACTCTGAATTTCCATCTCTTTATTGTCTTGTGCCTATGCGCTTGCCCTTCAAACACGAGAAGGTCTTGAAAGGGAGACAAGGATGCAAGTGCAGCAGCTGTTTTTTCTTATTCGTACTTAGTTCTTTAGCAGATATCAAGGCAAATTATCGACATATCCCTATCGGTTG
>CAKQFW010000138.1 GCA_934230965.1 uncultured Prevotella sp. | reverse complement strand
TGCTTGTGGTGAAGTGCCTAACAGTTCTGCGAGCTGCGCCACAGACCAGATTGTTTCCTCCGAATCGATGATCATCTGTTTCAGGTCAGCGATTGTAAGGCTTCTCGATTTGTTCTCTCCATTCGTATTCATGCTCTGTATTTTTAGTGATTTCCCTTTCATCCAATGAAACAGCGACAATTACAGCAACCTCTTCGTCATAACAAAAGTGGAAGTGTATGAAGATACCTCGGTCAATACCAAACGCTTGGTTGTAGTTAGATACCGTGCAGCGGACAGCGTGTGCCCGACTTCTCGGAAAGGAGGCATACTTCACATCTCCTTCATTGGTTTTCCGCACCCATTCGATGATGCTTGTGACTTTTTCTATTGTCATTTTTTTTCGTTCTAATAGTTTTACTTAGGCTCCAAGGTATGCGTGTTTGTCGGGTAACTCCTATAACTATCTAAAAGTTAAAATACGATTTTCTCTTCTATATGTTACAGAAAATGCTTATCTTTGTAGTGTTATTTAGAGGTAGTTTATTCACGAACAATACACATCCTCAGATTTTTTAGCCTGTCTTTTCATCGATGAATTGCGTCGGCAAAATTAGACGATTTGTAGCTAAGAATTTTTTGATTTCGCTTTTAATAGTGTCTATCTATCTACTATTTAACATTTCACGAGAGTACAGAAAGGTATAAGAAAGTACATGGTAATCGTGAAATGCAGAGATCTTTTAAATCATTGTTAGGTCTGAATAAACCTAATATAGACAGGTAGATAGATAAAATGCGTTACAAGTGCGTTACACGCTGAAAAAAGTCTATTTTCTTTCAACATGAAATTAAAGAATAATTCTTGTAAAGCAGTGATATGTCGCTGATTATGAGTGTTTTTCTTTTACGATACAGAGGAATTCCAAGCGGATCACCAAGCAAAATGGATACTATCTTGATAGTATCCTTTTTTTATTATATATATCCTCTAAACATAACGCTTTCCAGGGCAGCCGAGACAAACAATAGATCACCCGATAAACCTGGGTGATTAAGCACATAAACAATAAATATGTGAGGTTATCTATTTAGAAACGTTGGTTGCTGGAGGACGGGGCACGGAGACCACCGTCCTACTTGGAGGGCGCATCCGTTTAGATAAAATAAAAACTCGCAATAATATATTATTAAATTATTAAAAACACAACAATATTATCTGAGCCAGAGAAAGAAACAGCCCCAAACATTGTTCAAACATCGGTGCTTCTTTAAACAATGTTCAAGCTTCGGTGCTTCTTTAAACATTGTTCAAACATCGGTGCTTCTTTAAACATTGTTCAAACATCGGTACTTCTTTAAACATTGTTCAAACATCGGTGCTTCTTTAAACATTGTTCAAACAAACATAAATAAGAGGAAGAACCTGGTGCTGACGCCTCAGCGGGTTCTTCCTCTACTTATCATATTAAATAAAGAGAGAGTTATTATTTCCCTATCGCCAAAACAGAGAAATATATCGTTATTGTCTTAGTAAATGACAATCATTATTATCATCAAGACATTCGTTATTATCAAGTCTGAACATTGGTTATTGTCAAAACAAGACTTTCATTATTGTCAAAACAAGACTTTCGTTATTGTCAAAACAAGGACAATTATTTCTTCACCATTTTAAGCGTCTTTCCTGACGCTTTGCGCACCACGAAGACGCCCTTTTGAGCGGTGTTAGGCACACGACGACCCTCAAGGTCATACACGGCAGTAGCGCCCTCGTTGGCGGTCTCTATAGTACTGATGCCAGCTGATGTGCCAGCCACATTGCTATGTGCCGACTCGCCACGGCTATACAGAGCCGTTATGGTGTAAGCGTGGTCGGTTTCGCCCGCCGTAGCATCGGTGTATGATGTAGCCGTGGCAGCCACATTGTCTATCCACTGGCCATCGCGATACACATTATAGCCCGTAAGCGTGCCATCGCCCGTGGTATAGCTAATATCGTCGAGCAGCATCATAAACAAATTGTCTGAGCAGTAGCGCACAGCAAAATACTTAGTATTTTCGGGCAAGTCATACTCATGCAGCTGCCAGCCATCACGGTTTGTTGCCGATACGTCACGCTTCAGCAAGGTGAAGTCTTCAACGTCGTTGCTATTGGTTGAGAAATATATCTCAAAGCTTTCGCCCCATGACGATGGACTTGCTGCATAGAACTGCAACTTCTGTGCGTCGCCCGAAAGCAAGGGCGAAATCAGCCAGTCGTCGCTGGTGGTAGAGGAAGTAGCGGGGTCGGTAGCGGTGGCCGCCATGAGATATTGCTTTCCGCTATGCGGTGCAAACTGTCCGCTGGTATACAGTTCTTCAACGTTTGGCGTGGTTTGTGCGGGAGCAAACACCATCCATGCGAAGGCATCCTCTTGTATGTTGCCAGGATAGGCCACTATATAATTAGTAGATACGCCCGTATCATCCACCTTAGCATAAGGTATGCCCTGTGTATAACTTTGGTCGCCATCAAACATACGCCACGGGCCTATGTTATAATAATCGATGTTGGCCGCCGAAGTATCAAAGGCCTTATAGCTTTCAAAGTCGTCGGTCACCATGGTGTTCTTCACCTCAGGTGCCACCCAGTTCAGCGTAACCTGTCCGTCGCCCTTTGTAGCCTTCAGCGCTGTGGCAGTGGTTAGGGTTGAGGGTTGCAAGGTTACCATGCGCTCGGCGCTCACATTGTTAGAAGCGTTCTGGTCGCCCTCAGCTGTCACCTTTACACTCAACGTAGCCTTCGTCGCATCAGAAGGCAAGCGGAACGTCATGCCTATTGTCTCAGACGACATTGCCTTCAGCGCCTTTGTCACCGTATGACTGGTTTGTTCTTCGCCATCTACCGATAGCACAACACCATTTACAGGCTTGCCATCGTTCAGCAGCTGCACGTCATAGTTGTGCATGGTCTTCGTGCCATAGTTGGCCACGCGTGCGCTCACCGTAATCGTTTCGCCCGCCACTGCCGTTGCGCGTGCGGTGAGATCGGCAGCTAGGTCGGTATCAAAGTCGCCATCGCTGATGCTCACATTGTCAAAGTCGATGTAGTTTCCATCAGCGCCCTTGCCCCAGAACTTCAATATCACGTAAGGCTCGTTGACGTATTTCGAGAGGTCAACCTTGGCGCTGTGCCATCCTGTAGCCCCCTCTTCGCGCTCGGCGCTAAATACCTCTGCATCGTCTTTACCAGGCACTTTTACCAATACTTTAAACAAAAGTATGCCCTTAACATCAAAACGATAGCCAAACTTCAAAGTAGGCTTAGTGGTGCCTTTGAGCGAAATCTTGCCTGTGTTATACGAAGCCCAACAGTTGTCTTCATCCATCTCCATGGGATAGAAGGTGGCATACGAGCTGTCGTCATAGCCATCATAAGGCACGCCTGGTTCAACCTCTTTCGATATGATAGAGAAGTTATAATAAGACGAGGCATCTTTCCACCAATAGGTTTGCGTCTTTCCGCCCGTAAAGGTCTCGGTAAAGGGCAAAGTATAGTTTGTGCCCAATATCAGTTCGGGGGCGTCGGCATGAGCACCTTCGCCAGCAGAGTTTTGTGCCGTGATGCGGAACTTAGCCGAATGTTGCGCTCCCGTGAAGTTATTATCAAAGTCGATGCTGGTGCCCGAGATATTGCGCGCCACCTGTTCAACGTTCGACCATCCGCTCACTGCATATACATTATAAGTAAGCTTAGCGGGGTCGATGTAGAAACCGTTCTTACCCTTTGTGGGGGCAGTCCATTCAAGATGCATCTTGTCTCCGAGGTCGGTCGACTGTACATTGCTGGGTGCAGCCGGCACATCTACACCCACATACACGGTACGCGCGGTTACGATACCGTCGCCCGAAGCGTTTGTGGCCACTACTTGATAGGTATTGTAGCCATCAAGGGCACGCGTGTCGGTAAAGCTAAGCGCAGCGCCAGCGGCTGGAGCCGTAAACACCTTGATAAGTGTGCCATCGCGATACACCGACACCTTACTAAGCGCACCCAGCGGTTGCCCATCGGCCGTGAGGGTGGGCGCTGTAAAGTTTAAGGTTGCGCTGGCCACTCCTTTTTCTGCAGCCGTGGCTGTAAAGGCCGACACGCTGTCGGGTGCTTCGAGCAAACATCCCTTTACGAGGAAGATGTCGTCGACTCTTAGTATATACGAGTCGGCATAGCTCACATCTTCAAAGCCCACGCGATAATCGTCGGCACTCTCTTTCACCTTTATATATAGGCGATAGTTGCGAAAGGTTGTGCCAGGCTTAATCTCTTTGTCGGTGCTTACCACCGTATAAGAATCGGGCTTAGGTCCACGACCGAAAGCCACATTCATATACTGCGATATCATCTCGGATGAGAAATAGCCATTACCGTATGCCTTATAATCGAGAATATACATACGGCCACCCTCAAGGTTCAGGTCGGGAGTGATGAGCCAGTTGTCTGAATCGAAGTCGAAGTTATGTAGCGCTTGCGCATAACCTTTCTTGTATCCATCTTGACTAAACTCCCATTGTTTACCGTTCTTATCGGCATCTACCAATGTCATGGTCATGAAGCTGGCAGCATCATCAAATGTTTGTTTATAGATGGTATCGGGTTGAGCTAATTGGGCAGAGGCAGAGAATGGCAGAGCCTGTGCCAAGACAGCCAACGCCACCTTGGTGTATAAATTAGTTTTTATCATAAGCAATGTTTAAATATCTCGTTGCAAATATAGCAAACTATTTTCAAATCAACACCAAAATATCAATATTTCTTACGTTTTGTTTAATATTTTTCTTCTATTACGCGAATATGTGATATTTATACAATATTATTACTTACATTTATATCATAAAGCAAGAAAGCTCTCGCGAGCGGCTGTTGACCACTCACAAGAGCTTTCATTATTTTAGAAATGTGTTATGCGATGTTATTTCACCACCACTTTCTTACCATTAACAATATACAGGCCGGGCTTCAAGCCCTTCAGGCCCTTGTCGCTTACCTTAATACCCTCAATGCTATACACCTTAGTGTTAGCAGCGCTGGCAGCAGGAGCTACAGTGTTGATGCCAGTAGCAAACGGCAGAACAAAGTCAACAGTCTTGCTGGTTTCGCTTCCGAATACCACATCCTCATCGGCTGTAACCATAAACTCGCCGCTTACGGCAGTAGCCTTATAGGTGAGAGCAGACTGAATAACGTCTACGCTGTAGGTACCATCCTCAGCAGTAGTAGCATAATATTCAACGTCGTCGCTCTTCAGTGTGATGTTTGCATTAGCAATAGCCACACCCTCGTTATCAGTAACCTTACCTACAACCTTAGCAGGTTCCAGCTGCAGAACGAAATGGTATACGGGCAGAGGCTGAGCAGCATACTCTTCAACACCACTCGCCCACAGTTTGTTGTTCTTACGGAAGCAGAGGTTTTCGTTGTCGGC
>CAKQFW010000137.1 GCA_934230965.1 uncultured Prevotella sp. | reverse complement strand
GCATATAGTTTACCTCGCCATAAATAGAGCAAATAGTGCTGAAATATTTCTCACACACATAGCGCCATGACAAGCCCGCCGTTGCTCCACCTAAAAGGCTCTGCGTAACCTTAGGCGTAAAACCTACATTGCTCAATGTATAGCCACCGTTTACGCCAATAGAAAAGTCGTTACGATGCTGACCAATTTGGGCCGACGCTATAGTGGCAACTGAAAATAGAATAACAAGAGCAATATATCGTATTGTAAGTTTCATCATTTTATATTATACCTATTATATACAAGCACAAACGTTTTATCTATACAAGCACAAACGTTTTATCTATACAAGCACAAACGTTGATCTATATATTTTCATGTTATCAATAGCTTATGCTATCAATATTTCCTCCAGCCCGGTAATGCACCAGCATAAAGGCATTGTTCTGGAAGCCTCCCTTATTGCCCACTGGTTCAAACTTAAGCAACGATTGAAGAGGGGTATACACGTTTTGCCACGCTGCACCCGAGAAACGTGAGCCATACTTGGCTATGCCGCGCACAAAATACTGTGCATGATCGTAACCTACGATTGCAAAACGAGGCAACGCTGTTTGCATGTCGCTATGGAACCAACGCTGATACGCCTGCTCTAATTGAGAGGTCTTACGATTTAAGGGGTTATAAAAGAAGGTGGTGGGTATGTATGTGTCATATTTATGGAACAGTTCTAAATACACCTTAGTATACATAAGCCATTCGGTATAACCAAACATCGAGATTGACACCGTAGCATCAGTGGCTCGCAAATTATTTAGCTTGGCAAAGGTTACGTTAAGCTCTGGTGAACGACTGGTATTCAGCACCACGACATTAGGCAGTGTTCTCGAAAAGGCTTTAGAGAAAGATGCTTCAGTTGATTTAATATTGGTAATGCTAAACGTTTGTTTGTTTTCTTCAAGACGCTTACGAAGGGCCATGGTAAAGACACCCTTTCGGCTGGTAGAGTCGTTACCATCAATAAAAACGACATGGCGTCCTTTAAAACGTTCCATAAAAGCATTTATGGTACGAGCATTAATTTTATCTGCAGGCTGATAAACTTGAAAAACATCATGATTTGTGTCTACCACATTACTACTAATAGAGAATGGTATTACAAGACGTATACCTTTCTCTTTACAGAACGCTGCCAACGGCGCCACCTGAAATGTATATAATGGGCCAAACACAACATCGCATTTCTGCAAGTTAGTATCATTCAGGAAGGATGTTATTTGTTTGTCTGAGGGCACATTCCATGAATAAACTGTGGTGCTAATGCCACTGCTCTTCAAACTATCACAAGCCATCAAAACGCCACGATAATACTCGAGCATACGTTTGCCATCACCATCAATCTGATGTAAGGGTAACATTACACCTATAGTTACAGTATTCTCCTTCTTCTCTTTTACTACTTTGGTTGTTTGTTGCTTAGCTACCGCTGTTGTGGTAGAAGTGGTACGCTGCTGCTGAGGTATTACAAGCACAGTACCTTTTTTCAAATTAAAATCGGCATCCACTGTCCCAGGATTTGCCTTTAACAATTCATCGATAGTGATATTATATCGGTGGGCTATCCCATAAACGGTATCTTTTTTCTTAACCGTGTATGTAGTAGAGCCGTTAGTATTGCTTTGTGCCGACATTACAAGCGGAAAACAAGCAATGAGCAACATGAAAATACTTCTTAGAAGACAATTCATAATCCGTTTTTTAATATTTTAGTTGCAAAAATACAAAAAAAGAATGGTCAAATCAACAATAATCTGTATTTTTGCATAGTAAATGACCAAGAAATCATTAAAAAATGATAAAAATAAGACTATTCATCCTTCTCGTTGTGTTTACAGCATCATGTAAAATGTGGGGTAACGATATTCCCACCATCAACCCTTCGGCAACATTTATTTCTGACGAAGGTGAAGAAATAGGCACCGCCTTCTCAGGCTCTGCCCCACTGCTGGTAAAGCTATCTGCAAACGCAGAGCACACTGCAGGATGGACAGCTTATTATGAGTGGCGCTTCACCACCGATGCCGACACAACGCCCTATCTGTTGCGATATGAAGAAAACACAGAATATACTTTTACAAAATCGGGTACACACAAAATCGAATTGTATGCTATCTTCACGCAAGGCACCGACACGGTGGCTTATACCGCAGATTATTGGAATTCGGCCGACCCCATCTCTGTAACAATCTCTGAAAGCAAACTGGTGATGCCCAACGCTTTCACGCCAAATGGCGACGGCATCAATGATATATATAAGGCCAAAGATGGATATCAAAGTTTGATAGAGTTTCATGCTTACATCTTTAACCGTTGGGGACAAAAGTTATACGACTGGACCGACCCTTCACAAGGATGGGATGGCACGTATAAAGGAAAGCCCGTAAAGCAAGGTGTTTATTTTGTCCTTGTAAAGGCTAAAGGTGCCGACGGACGCAAATTCAACATCCGTCGTGACGTAAACTTGCTGCGTGGCTACGACGAGACTTTAGAAGGAGGTATAACAGAATAGGCCACACTAAACACACACACTTTTGAAACAAATGGAAAACGAAACAATAAATATATGGGGAGCACGTGTGCACAATCTTAAAAATATTGATGTCACCATCCCACGAAATAGTTTAACAGTGATTACAGGCCTGAGTGGTTCAGGCAAATCGTCGTTGGCCTTCGACACCATTTTTGCCGAAGGCCAACGTCGTTACATTGAAACATTCTCGGCCTATGCCCGCAATTTTCTTGGCGGTATGGAGCGCCCTGATGTTGACAAGATTACGGGCTTAAGTCCGGTCATTAGTATAGAACAGAAAACCACGAATAAGAACCCACGCTCTACCGTGGGCACCACAACCGAGATATACGACTTTTTGCGTTTGCTGTATGCACGCGCTGCCACAGCATACAGTTATGCCACTGGCGAAAAGATGGTGAAGTATACCGAAGAAAAAGTGCTCAGCCTTATCCTTGAAGCCTATGCTGGACACCGCATCTTCATCTTGGCACCATTGGTACGCCAACGAAAAGGCCACTACCGCGAACTATTTGAAGGACTTCGTAAAAAAGGATATATATATGTACGCGTTGATGGCGAGATAAAAGAAATTGTACACGGCATGAAAACCGACCGATACAAGAACCATAACATAGAAGTGGTGGTTGACAAACTGGCCGTGCAAGAGAAAGACGAGACTCGACTGAAGAACAGTGTTCACAACGCAATGAAACAAGGCGATGGCCTGGTTATGATTTTGGATAAAGACACCGACACGGCCAAATACTATTCGCGCCGTTTGATGTGTCCTACCACAGGCATCTCCTACAGCGACCCTGCTCCTAATATCTTTTCATTCAATTCGCCAGAGGGTGCTTGCCCTCGATGCAAAGGCTTGGGCGTTATCAACGAGATTGCCATTGAAAAAGTCATCCCCGACACATCTGTCTCAATCTATAATGGCGCCATCTTACCCCTTGGAAAATACAAGAACCAAATGATATTTTGGCAGATTGAAGCCATCTTGCAGAAATATGAGTGTACGCTAAAGACACCCGTGGCCGAAATTCCGGAAGAGGCTATGAACGAAATACTGTATGGTTCTCTCGAAACCGTAAAGATAGCGAAAGAACAAATACACACCTCAAGCGATTATTTCGTAAACTTCGACGGCGTAATAAAATATCTGAAAAGCGTAATGGAGAACGACGAGTCGGCCAGTGGACAGAAATGGGCCGACCAGTTTTTAGCCGTTTGCGAATGTCCTGAATGTCACGGCCAACGTTTAAAGAAGGAGTCGTTGTCATATCGTCTCGATGGAAAGAATATCTCTGAGTTGGCTAACATGGATATGCAGCAACTGCAAACATGGCTGAAAGACGCCGAACAACATCTTGATGCCAAAGAAAGAATGATAGCCACCGAGATTATAAAAGAGATACGTACACGCATTGGTTTCTTGCTACAAGTGGGACTTGACTATCTTTCGATCAATCGACAATCGGCAACACTGTCTGGCGGCGAGAGCCAACGTATACGTCTTGCTACACAAATTGGTTCACAGCTGGTAAACGTTCTTTATATCTTAGACGAGCCAAGTATTGGCCTACATCAACGTGACAACGACCGCCTCATAAATAGTTTAAAAGAACTAAGAGACATAGGCAACACCGTTATCGTTGTTGAACACGACAAAGACATGATGCTTGCTGCCGACTACATCGTTGATATTGGCCCCATGGCAGGACGAAAAGGTGGCGAGGTGGTGTTTCAAGGTACACCAGCCGAAATGCTAAAACAACATACCATTACTGCCGAATACCTCAATGGAGAGCGCAATATACATATTCCTGAACAACGACGTAAAGGCAATGGCAAAAGCATTGTCATCAGAGGGGCACGTGGTAACAACTTAAAGAATATAGACGCAACCTTTCCATTAGGTAAACTTATTGTGGTAACAGGCGTAAGTGGTTCAGGCAAATCAACGCTCATCAACGAGACGCTACAGCCCATCCTCAGCCATCATTTCTACCGTGCGTTGAAGAAGCCCCTACCCTACGACAGCATTGAAGGATTAGAGAACATTGATAAGGTAGTGAATGTCGATCAATCGCCATTGGGTCGCACACCACGCTCAAACCCAGCCACCTATACTGGCGTGTTTTCAGACATACGTTCTTTGTTCGTTTCATTGCCCGAAGCCAAGATACGCGGCTACAAACCAGGACGCTTCTCGTTTAACGTACGAGGAGGTAGATGCGAGACATGTGGCGGAAATGGTTACAAAACAATTGAGATGAACTTTTTGCCAGACGTCATGGTACCTTGCGAGGTGTGTCATGGCAAACGATACAATCGCGAAACACTTGAGGTAAGGTATAAAGGCAAAAGCATAGCCGATGTGCTTGACATGACCATCAACCAGGCGGTAGACTTCTTTGCCAATGTGCCCTCTATTCTGCAAAAGATAAAAACGCTACAAAACGTAGGATTGGGTTATATTAAATTAGGTCAGCCCTCAACGACGCTTAGCGGTGGTGAAAGCCAACGTGTAAAGTTAGCCACCGAATTAAGTAAACGAGATACAGGCAAGACTCTATTCATTCTTGATGAGCCCACCACAGGATTACACTTCGAGGATATACGCATACTGATGGACGTAGTGCAACAAATTGTTGATCGTGGAAACACGGTTATCATCATTGAGCACAACCTTGATGTTATAAAATTGGCCGACCATATCATCGACATGGGCCCTGAAGGCGGACGAAATGGTGGCTATATATTGACTGAAGGCACGCCCGAAATGGTAGCAAAGAGCACAAAAGGCTATACCCCCAAGTTTCTTAAAAAAGAATTGGGACTTTCATAAGCAGTGTGTGCGGAAACAGCTAACTCTCGTTTAACCAACCATATAAGGCAAAATATA
>CAKQFW010000136.1 GCA_934230965.1 uncultured Prevotella sp. | reverse complement strand
GGTTACACCCAGACACCTGAGAACCCTGTTGCTATGCTTAACAACAAGAATTGCTTAGCTAATGCTAACGACTATAGCGGCAACGTTGAGGTTGACTATAAGATTCATGGCTTTGAAGACCTACACTTGCACGCAAGCATTGGTGCACAGTATACCGACACCCGTCAGGACGTTTCTGTTAGCCGCTACTCACGCAGCAACAACTACTATGGCTGGGAAGAAACCATGGGTTACTGGAAATATAATATTGTAGCTAACGCCTACGCACAATATGCCCACAAGTTTGGTGTACACGACATCGACATCATGGGTGGTGCCGAGCAGAGCCACTACCACCGCACAGGTACAGGTGAATATGGTCAGGGCTTCGACTACTACACTAACGAGCCTTATAACGCCAAGGCAAGAAAAGAAACCGAGTGGGCCACACACAACTCGCTGGTATCTTACTTCGGTCGCTTAAACTATAACCTCCTCGACCGTTACCTCATCACCGCTACCTTCCGTGCCGACGGTTCTTCACGTTTTGCCGATGGCCACAAGTGGGGCTATTTCCCCTCAGCAGCCTTCGCATGGAAGATCAACAAAGAGTCGTTCATGAAGAACCTGCACTGGGTTGACGACTTGAAGCTGCGTTTAGGTTGGGGTAAAACAGGTCAGCAGAACGATATTGCCGACTTCTACTATGCTCCACTTTATGTACGCGGCGACCAGTATGCACAGTATCCCTTCGGCGACAACTACAAATACACCAACCGTCCGAACAAATACAATGCTGAGCTGACATGGGAGAAGACCACTACCTACAATGCTGGTATCGACTTCTCTGCACTAAACAACCGCTTCTCAGTAAGCGTTGACGGTTATCTGCGCAAGACCACCGACCTGCTTTCTGACGTATCAGTAGTATCAGGTGTAACCTTCGGCGATAAGCTGTTGCAGAACATTGGTTCTCTCGAGAACTACGGTCTTGAGCTTGCCTTCGACGTTAAGCCTATCGTAACCAAAGACTTTACATGGAACCTGACCTATAACGTAGGTTGGAACAAGAATAAGATTACCGAGCTGAAAGCCGGCGCACAAGACTGGGTATGGGTAACCAGCACCTCAGCAGCCCGTGGTAATGGCGTGCGTCTGCAGCGCAATAAGGTAGGTCATCCCCTCAACTCGTACTATGTTTACCAGCAGGTTTACGACGAGAACGGCAAGCCTATTGAGGGTGTTTATGTTGACCGCGACGGCAACGGCCAGATCAACGACGATGACCGCTACTACTACAAGAGCCCCGCTCCCGATGTAACGATGGGTCTCACCTCTAAGTTCTTGTATAAGAATTGGGACTTGAGCTTCTCGCTTAGAGCATCGCTCGGCAACTATGTTTACTTCTCGGCACTGGCCGACAAGGCACAGGTGTGCGAAACAGGTCTCTACAACCACGGAGCCTTCTCTAACACAATGCCTGAAGACGTAGCAATAGGCTTTACTGGTAAAACAAACATATCAAGCAGCTTGAGCGACTACTTCGTACGCAATGCTTCATACCTGAAGTGCTCTAACATCACATTGGGTTACACCTTCCCCGCATTGCTCAAGTATGCTGGCCAAGACTACTTCTCAGGACGCGTTTACGCTACTTGCCAGAACCCCTTCGTCATCACCAAGTATAAAGGTCTTGACCCTGAAATTGCTAACGGTGTAGATAACAACCCCTATCCACGTCCTATCAGCTTCCAGGTGGGTGTAAACTTCAATTTCTAATCAGCCACTCGAAAGAGATTAATGGTAAAGAAAAAATTTAAAGATATTACAACTATGAAATATAAGACAATAAAGACCGCAGCAATGGCCTGTCTCGCACTGGGTTTGGTGTCATGTGCTGACGAGTTGAACATTAAGTCAATAGATAAAAAATACTCAACGACCTATACCGTTGAAGAGCTATTGGCTAAACAATATGGCGCACTGGGCCTCACAGGCCAGAAGGGTGCTACAGGCGATGGCGACGTTACTGATAAAGAAGACGAGAGCGGATACTACCGCACCGTGTTCAACCTGCAAGAGCTGAACAGCGACGAAATTCTGTGGGCATGGCTCGAGAACACCGACATGTCGCCTATCTGTTTCTTTGCTTGGAACAAAGGCTCTGAGCGTGCCAACTGGTGCTACCAGCGTCTGGCATACAACATCACACTGTATAACCAGTTTATCAGCGAGCAGGATGGTAAGATTGACGCTGACCAGATAGCCGAAATCCGTTTCCTCCGCGCTATGATGTACTTTAATTTCCTCGACCTCTTCCACAAGGCTCCCTTCAAAGATACCTTCAATGCTGAGCTGCCTGTTGAAAAGGGTGGCAAAGACTTATACGACTGGATTGACAATGAGCTGACCGAGATTGAGCCCCTCATGAAAGAGGTAGGTGCTTACAACAACCGTCAAAACTTTGGTCGCGCCGACCGTGGTGCAGCCTATGCCCTGCACGCACGTCTCGCCCTCAACTCAAAGGTTTATACCGACGGACAGGTAACCGACTATGCCAAAGCTAAGACTTATTGCGACAAGATCCTTGAGAAAAACGTTTACGAGCTCTCAAAGGCCACTAACGATAACGGCTACAGCGGCTATCAGCAGCTCTTCATGGCCGACAACGACGAGAACGAACAGGCCATAAAGGAGATTATCTTCCCCATTCGTCAGGATGGTGCTAAGACACGTGAAGACTCTGGTTCTACCATGCTTATCAATGGTTCACGCATGTCGGGCATGCCCTACTATTATCAGAGCAACCCCTGGCAGTGTATCTTCGCACGCAAGACCCTCTTGCAGATGTTTATCCCCAACGAGGCCGACATTCCTGTAGCTTGTGCTGCCGACGCTGCTCCTGGCAAAGACGCTGCCGAGACATTGTCAAACCGTCAGGCTGTTTACGACAAGTACATCGCTGATAACAACCTCGACAAGAGCAACCTGTCAGAGGCTAACGTTATTGCTATGGATAAGGCGCTGGGCGGAAGCACAGCCGAGTTTATCAAGAAAGCCGACGACCAGCGTGCCCTGTTCTACTGTGGCGTAGGTGGTGGTTTGCGCACCATCGAGCCCGCCGAGCAGGTAACAGGCTTCACCAATGGTGCCTCTATCGTGAAGTGGACTTCAGTACGTTCTGACAACGGCACTGTACACGACATCAACTACTGCGATACCGACATTCCTCTGATCCGTCTCGCCGAGATTTACCTCACACGTGCCGAGGCTATGTGGCGCCTGGGCGAGGGCGATAAGGGTTTGGCCGACCTACAGGAAGTACAGCATCGTGCTGGCAAGACCAACCTTTCAAAGTCTGTCGATGCACAAACACTTATCAACGAGTGGTGCAAAGAGTTCTATATGGAAGGACGCCGTCGTAGCGACCTGAACCGCTTCGGTCTCTACACAGGTAGCAAGTATCTGTGGAGTTTCAAGGGTGGCGCAAAGAACGGTCGCGGTGTCGATGGACACTTCGCTATCTATCCTGTTCCAGATGGTGAGATTAGTGGCAACCCCAACATGACTCAGAACCCTGGTTACTAATAAAAACATTGTGATAAAACAATATTGTAAAACAAACAAAGACATTGTATCATGAAATCGATATATAAATTAATGATGCTTCCGCTCATGGTCTTGCCGCTTATCTTTGCATCATGCGACACCGACGATGGCAGCAACCCAACACTCGACTTAAGTCATGTGTCTGAAGGCTTCGTGCTCAACACACCGGCTTATGCTGAAAACAATACTTACGACCTGGTCAACTCTGAAGGCGTATGGCTCACATGCACACAGCCCAACTATGGTGGTGGCGTGCCCTATGTAGTAAACTATTATGTACAGGTATCACTCGACCCCACCTTCGCACAAGGCAACGCCGATGCTGTATACACTGAGCTGCCTTCTTCTTACTACCTTGCAAAGATGCAGGTAAGCGCACGCGAGCTGAACGACGCTGTAGTAGAACTCTACCAAAAGGCAAACCCCGACGCTGTTACTGTGCCTGAAAAGGTGACCACCTACATCAAGCTGCGCGCTTGCATTGATGGCGGTATGGACAAGAAGCTGGGCGAAACCTTCTCAAACGTTATCACCCTGCCCTCAGTACACGCTACATACGTGGCTCCCGATGCCGAGTTTAAGCCTAACCTCTTCGTCATTGGCTCATCAATACAAGATGCTTGGAACAGCTGGAAGGAAGTGCCCAAGCTGGCTGGTATCGATGGTCAATACTTCACCGTGGTTTATGTTCCCGCTGGCGGTCAGTTTAAGTGGGGTACTGATGAAGGCGGCTATAAAGACTACAACGCCCTGAACAGCGTTACCGATAATGCCAACGCTGGCGCTCACGCTAACGTGGACGACAACAACAACATCCAGTTTACAAACGGCGGATGGTACACCCTCTACTTCAAGGGCACCATCACTCCCGATGGCAAGTCAATCGACTACGACCTCACCATCTATCCTGCCGAGGTTTACATCTTCGGTGCAAGCAACGGTGGTATCTGGGAATTCAACGATAGCTGGAAGCTCACCGCTCCTGCCGACGCAAGCGGCGTATGGGAATCACCGGCCTTCGCTGCCGCTGGCGAGCTCCGCGTTTCTATCAAGATTCCTGGTATCGACTGGTATCGCTCAGAGTTCACCATCCTCAAAGGTGTACTCCTGGCAAGAAGCTGTATGTAAACTTTGACATGAACACAGCCGAGGTTAAATAACATTGATAACTATAAATTGTTGAGACGTGATAGCCCCCTTTTCTTGCAAGGGCAGCAGAAAAGGCTTACCTACAAGAAAAGGGGACCTCACCACACGCGCTCAACGACACTAAAAACAGAACAACAATGAAAAAATCATTCATATATGGTTTAGCAGCTTTGGCATCACTTGTGTTTGCCAGTTGCAATGGCGACTATGACGATTGGGCTACACCACAGAAAAACGGCCCCGAGGCTGCCATCACACTCCCGGGTTACACTGCCACGGCTGCTGCCGATGTTAACCTTGCCAACCCTGGCGAGAACGTAAAGGTGTTTAACCTCTCTGAGGCTGCCCTGCCTGCAGGCACCACACTTGACAACACACGCATCGTCATCACACCTACCGATGCCTCGGCCGTCGATGCACAGCCTCAAACCATTACTGAGGTCAACAACGATGGCACCGTCGACAGCACTGCGCTGCAAAACGCTGTTGTAAAGGCTTACGGCAAGCGCCCCTCGGCAAGATCGTTCAAAGCACATGTCTATTCAAACGTAAACATCTCTGAACAAAGAATGTTGGTCGATGCAGGCGAAATTAACATTAACGTTACGCCTAAGGCGCCCTTCATCTCTGCTGCCTACTACTTCATTGGCAACGTAAACGATTGGTCTGAAGACGTTAATGTATTGGCCAACTATAAATTTGCTCACTCTGGTCAGGATGTATATGAAG
>CAKQFW010000135.1 GCA_934230965.1 uncultured Prevotella sp. | reverse complement strand
GTCTATGGATGTCGACTATTTTGACTCACAGGAGCAGTCGACGGCGCAGGTGCGAATGTTGCATGACAGGATAGCGCGTCTGCAACCTCTAGACAGAGCCATTATCTTGTTGTGGCTCGAGCAGATAAGCTATGACGAGATAGGCGAGATTGTGGGCATCAGCGCCAAGAACGTGTCGGTGCGTCTGACGCGAATAAGGGTGCAACTGAAAAATATGTCGAACGAATAAACACTAACAACGGATATGGAAAACAATCAGAATTATAACGAACTCGAGGTTCTGCGCTCGCAGATGGAGGATTTTAAGGCTCAACTCAACCAACAGAAGATTGTGAACGAGAAGCTTATTATACGTTCTATGAAGAAGAGTATGTCGTGGATTAAGAAATTTATTTATTTTGAGTTCTGTCTCATTCCTGTAATAGCCATAATGTGGCTGGGCATCAAAGAGTTTGCTCATCTGTCATGGTACAACTATTTGTTCATGGTGATGGTAGTGGTGCTTGATGTTATTGCCGATTATCGCATCAATATCTCGGCGCTTAGCGATGAAGACTATAGCAGAAACAATCTCGTTACCACCATCTCCAAACTCACACGCATGAAGCGTCAGCGCTCTATGCAGATGATATTGTTTATGCCCGCCATTGTGGTGTGGCTGTTATGGAGTGGTATGGAGGCATGGACGGCTCTGCCTGCCGATGCTCCCGATTTTGTGAGGGGTGCCGTTTATGGCGGTTTGGTTGGTGGCGTTATAGGTGGCGTTGTGGGGCTTGTCGTTGCTTTCCGCATCTTCTTCAAGATGCAACGCACCAATGATGAGGTGATAAGTCAGATTAATGAGCTCAATGCATAAGGATAGCGGGGCGGGAGAGAGGTGGCAATATGGCGCTCTCCCACCTTTTGTAGTTGTTTCTTTCTATAACCATAACTTACGAAAGATTTTTGCGGATTTCCGCACTTTTCTTCTGCAAAGATAGCTATTTTATTAATTCTACGAAAGATTTTTGCGGATTTCCGCACTTTTCTTCTATAAAAACCATTGAGATGAGGCTTGATGGAAGAAGGGCGTTTTATACAATAATATTCTTGACTCGATTAGTTTGTTTACGCAGAAGGGATGATTTACAGAAAGTATAAATAATATTAATTTTCTACAGAATTGTGTGCATGCGGTGATAAAATACTTATCTTTGTAAAAATTTCTGTGCATGAATTAGTGTTTAGTGCTTAGGAGATTTCTATTAACAAGCAATTATAACCATTATAACCAATTAAACAATAATAACCGGTAAGCGGTATATTGCCAATTAAACGGAATATTTTACCAATTTTAAAAATAATAACTAATTAAAAACATTTATTTATGGCAAATTTACTTGATGAGGTTACTGGCCCCGTTAATGACGATGGTCGTGACGTGAACGTAATTAACCGTCAGATACCTGTGACGGTTACATACAAATCAACCCTGTTCGAGATAGCATTGTGGGTTACAATACCTGCGCTCGTGCTGCTGTATGTAGCCTTTACTTGGCAACCCAACCCCGCTATGACGGCCCTCAAGGGTTGCGTGGTGGGCATATTGCCAGGCGTGATATTTGCTTACATGAAGATTAAGGCACGCAACTATTTCCAGCAGCTTGAGCAGCGCATACAGGCCGAGGCTTCTAATATTGATAACTATCTTGAGCAGCGTGTGCAGATATTGCAGAATGTGGTGGGCCTAGTAGAGCGTGCCGTAAACCTAGACAAGGACGTGATGACCTCTGTGGCAGCCCTTCGTGGTGGAAAGATAACAGAAGAGAATCGTAGCGACGTTGACAGCCAGCTTACCGTGGCCTGCAACCGCTTGTTCCCGCAGGTGGAGGCATATCCCGAGCTGAAGGCTCATAAGGCTATTGCCGATGCCATGCAGCAGAACAACTATCTGCAGCGCGAGATAACAGCTGCACGCACCGTTTACAACAACCGTGTGACACAGTGGAACACCGAGATCTTCTCATGGCCCACAAAAATGATTGTGGCTGCCAGTCAGGGTTATACCACACGCATACCGTTTACGGCATCGGCAGAGACAAAGCAGATGGCAAGAAGCAAGTTTTTTTGAGAAGTATCTCTAAAAAAATAATGCATTATGGACGATGTATATGATCCGTTGGACGAATACGCCAACGTGTTCAGAGACAAGTTTGAGCAAGTGGCCAAGGACACTTTCGCTCAGATTGCCGAAGAGGCACAGGTGGATGTGAAGGCCAATGAAGAAACCTGTCGCCATCTGTACGACACAGAAAAGATACATTCGAAGGTGGACGAAACATATGGTTGGTACATCTTCTATTGGGTGGCTCTGTGGGGTATAGTGGCAGGAGGCGCGCTGTGGGCTTTATTCAAGTATCACGAATTGTCGGTATGGTTGCTGATATTGATAGGCGTGGCTGTGGCGGGAGCGTTGTGGCTACAGTTCACTAAGGTGAATCCGCGACTCAAAGAGTTGCAAGAACAACTTAACAACTTGCAACAAACCATAAACCAGTATCGTGATGAGGCATGGCAACAGATGTGGCCGCTTAACAGGCTGTTCGACTGGGACATACTTGCGCGAATGATGTCGCAGACGGTGCCCAAACTGCAGTTTGACCCTTATTTTACCACGCAGCGGCTGGCCGACCTGCAGCAGGTGTACGGATGGGACGGGAGCTTTAACGAGGGACGTTCTGTTCTCTATTCACATTCAGGACTCATCAACGGTAATCCGTTCGTGCTCTGTCGCACGCGCAAGATGGTGATGTCTACCAAGACATACGAGGGGTCTCTCACCATCTATTGGACTACCGAAGAGAAAGGTTCAGATGGTAAGTATCATATTGAGAGCCACTCGCAGACACTTAGGGCCGAGTTGGAAGCCCCTTATCCCAAGTATTACGAGAAGACACGCCTTATCTATGGCAACACGGCTGCCCCCGATCTTACGTTCTACCGCGAGCAGAGCGGTCTAGCCAATAAGGAGGGGTCGCTGTCGTACAAGTGGAAGCACCACAAATTGCAGAAAAAGGCTCAAGACTTGAAGAACGGGGATTTCGCCCTAATGACCAACGAAGATTTTGAGGTGGCGTTCGATACCAGCGATCGCAATAACAATCATCAGTACGCCTTGCTCTTCACACCGCTGGCTCAGAACACCATGCTCAAACTTCTGAAGGACAAGGAAATTGGGTTTGGCGACGATTTCGATTTCGTAAAGAAGAAGATGATAAACACTATCATCCCTGAGCATCTGCAAGACATGGTTATCGACTTCAACCCCGACCAGTACAGTAGCTTCGACTACCACAAGGCCGAGTCAAACTTCTATGAGATAAACGCCCGCTATTTTAAGGCTATATATTTTGCTCTGGCACCGTTGCTCTGCGTGCCCATGTACCAGCAGATACGGTCGCAGAAGGACATCTATGGCAGTGATATGCCGAAACACAGTTCTTTCTGGGAGCACGAGGCATTGGCCAATTTCTGGGGACAGGACAAATTCAAGCATCCGCAGTGTGTTACAAAAAGCATACTGAAGACCGAGGAAACGGTACAAGACAACCAGTCTATCATAACCGTCTACGCCCACGGCTACCGCTGCGAGCGGCGCCTGTCGTATATAAGCAAAAAGGGCAACGATGGCCAATGGCATGACGTGCCTGTATATTGGGATGACTATCAGCCCGTAGTGGGGCAGGGCAGTATGCTGATACAGGAGGATAACGACAACGAGGATGCCAATATAACGCAAAGTCAGCGTGTTGGCCATATCTCTGACGTGCTGGACAAGGCTGGCATGCGGGTGTATAGAAAGCACATCGCTTCAAAGCTGCGCAATTAACGCCGACTCGATGAAGTAATTCTTATAACGATACAAAAAATCACCAGTGCACCAAGTTTGTGGCGTGCTGGTGTTTTTTTTTGACTGCCGTTGATAGGGGCAGTGCCGCCACAGGCCACCAGCCTCCCCATCATATCCAACTTATCCATGTTCCTAAAAGACTTATGTTGGTTTGTTGCTTCTCATCGTCTTTATTCTCATCGTTAGAACAAACTACATTATTTAGAAAATCAGAGAAAAGCTTGGCGCGTTGTTGAAAAAATAGTACTTTTATCAGCAAAAGCATGTTATGAACCTAAAAAGAATAAAACTGCTCTTGTTATGAACTTAAAAAGAATAAAGCTGCCGTTATTGGCAAAGATTATTGTGGCCATTGTGTTGGGCGTGCTCTTCGGCAATGTTTTTAATGAGACCACTGTTAGAATGTTTCTCACCTTCAATGGCATCTTTAGCCAGTTTTTGGGCTTTATGATACCTCTTATTATTGTAGGACTGGTTACGCCAGCCATTGCCGATATTGGTAATGGGGCGGGCAAGTTGCTCGTTGCCACAGTAGCCTTTGCCTTTGGAGATACCATCCTTGCGGGTTTGCTTGCCTATGGCACAGGGTCGGCGCTCTTCCCACGTCTTATTGCCGATACTGCCCCTGTGGTGGTAGATAAGGCTGAGGAGCTAAAGCCGTTTTTTGAGGTAGAGATACCCGCCATGCTCAATGTGATGAGTGCGCTTGTGTTCTCGTTTATGCTGGGCTTGGGCATTGCAAACATGCGTAGCCACACCATGCACAAGGTGTTTCAAGAGTTTAAAGATATTGTGGCGGGCGTCATTGCTAAGGTTATTATTCCGCTCTTGCCCCTGTATATCTTTGGCATCTTCTTGGGCATGACCTATTCGGGCGAGGCTTACCACATCTTATTGGTTTTTGCACAAATCATTATTGTTATCTTTGTGCTGCATGTGGTTATTTTGCTTTACGAATATCTTATTGCTGGAGGCTTGACGCACAAGAACCCGTTGCGCCTGTTAATAAATATGTTGCCAGCTTATTTCACGGCTCTCGGCACCTCGTCGTCGGCAGCAGCCATACCAGTAACGTTGCGGCAGACGTTGAAAAATGGTGTGAACGAGGGCATTGCCAGCTTCACAGTTCCACTCTGCGCCACCATTCACATGACGGGGTCGATGATGAAGATAACCTGTTGTGCCCTTACCATTTGTCTTATCAATGATATGCCGTGCAGCTTGCCACTCTTCCTCAATTTTATCTTTGTGTTGGCCATCTGTATGGTGGCGGCCCCTGGCGTGCCTGGTGGCTGTGTGATGGCTGCCTTGGCTCCGCTGGCCTCGATATTAGGTTTCGATGCCGACATGCAAGCGCTCATGATAGCTCTGTATATTGCGATGGATAGCTTCGGCACCGCCTGTAACGTAACGGGCGATGGCGCCATTGCCCTCGTTGTAGACAAACTGTTCTCACGAGCACAACGTGTTGGGGTGTAAGGAGTGCATCAAGTGCATCAACAGCCTGTGATATCTGCGAGATAAACATTTTACCTATCCCAATTTGTGCGACAGTGATGCACCATTTACAATCCTTTAAAAACAAAGAAGATGCAATTGGTGCATCAACGATGCACCA
>CAKQFW010000134.1 GCA_934230965.1 uncultured Prevotella sp. | reverse complement strand
CGATGCTCGCTGGCACTACAGCAGCCGTAGCTGGGAGACCTACATGGCACAGAAAGGTTACTTGTGCTTCATCCTCGACAATCGCGGAAGCGAACATCGTGGTAAAGAATTTGAACAAGCTACCTTCCGCCAATTAGGTCAGGTTGAGATGGAAGATCAAATGAAAGGGGTTGAATATCTTAAAACACTTCCTTATGTCGATGCCGACCGCATTGGCGTACACGGATGGAGTTTCGGTGGCTTCATGACCATCTCGCTCATGACCACCTACCCCGATGTATTTAAGGTGGGCGTAGCAGGTGGACCTGTTATCGACTGGCACTGGTACGAGGTAATGTATGGCGAACGCTACATGGACACGCCACAAGCCAACCCCGAAGGCTACAAGAAGACATCGCTGCTGTATAAGGCAAAAAACCTTAAGGGCAAATTGCAAATAATACAAGGATACAACGACGTTACAGTAGTGCCCCAACACTGCCTGTCGTTCCTCAAAGCATGTATCGCAGCTGGCACCCAACCTGATTTCTTCATGTATCCTGGCGAGCCCCACAACATGCGCGGACATCAAAGTGTGCACTTACATGAACGCATCACACAATATTTTGAAGATTATCTGAAATAATCGTCATACGTTTCAACCACGAAACAACAATTGATAAAAAGGCTGAACATCGAATATATGATGTTCAGCCTTTTTTATTTCCAGCATATAAAGACGCGCTTAATTGTTGTCATTGCCGAAATATCGCCGCTACCACCTCTTTATCGGCGGGTAGCCAATCAACGCCCATCAGTTCATCAGCCTTCAGCCATCGCGCTGCCTCAGCCTCTACAAGTTGCAATTCGCCTTTCACCACATGGCATATAAAACATAACATATGTAGATGAAAGGACACATAGTCGTAGTCGACTGTGCAAAGCAATTTGTCGATAGAAATATCTACGGCCAACTCTTCGCGTATCTCTCGGCACAAAGCCTCCTCTGGTGTTTCGCCAGCCTCAATCTTTCCGCCAGGAAACTCCCACCCATCTTTATATTCGCCATAACCACGTTGTGTGGCCAAATATTTGCCATCGTGAACAATGATGGCTGCTACAACATCTATCGTTTTCATACACTCTAAAGTTATACTGCCTTTATAAATTTTGCCATGGCAGGTTGCTTCAGCTGCCATTCAATATTCATTGGAAAATTGCCGTGCGAACTTACATAGTCAACCAACCCCATACAATAATAAGGACTGGTATTGCCATATCCGTCTTTTTTATCTTCGCGTACAAACAGCAAGAAGCGCCTGCCATTATTGCATTGATTTACATATCTTGCGCCTGCATTGGCATGCGACATGGTGTTTTGCGATTGCCAGTGAAAACGACGCTCACTGATAAAATAATCGTTATAATTGGTTGACGGCGAAAAGTCTTTTTCTGATTTATTCAGCGTAACGAAAAACAATTCTATATTGCTCTCGTCAATAGAAAACACACCTGCCGCCACGCCCTGCATACGCTTGTCGGCCGTTTGTCGCCCGAACAGCGCAAACACTTCTTCTCGGGTATAGCAGCCGTATAGTTCAAGGCCTTCGGGCAATCCAGCCCCCATGGGATAAGTTTTAAATTCAAGATTTTCGTGCAAATAATCAATAAGTTCTGCAATCTCTTGCTTAAGCAAAGGATAGTTGTCTACCTTATACAATGCTTCGTATATATTATCAAACCCAAGCTTGCTAATTTTTTCTTGAAACAGAGCATAATAAAGCATAATAGCAAACCTATTATCGGCATTGCTCACTCCCGTATCATCAGTATCATCCAGTTTGCAGCCATTAGCAATAAAACGTTTGATAAACCGTAAAAATGCCACCGAATTAATATGGGTAAGATTACCTATTCCTTTCATCAAACGCTCGCCTATTGCATCATGTTCAATTGGTTGACATTTGCCTGCCGCACTTTTCAGTGTGGTCCAACAGTTGTTACCCTTATATATTAGCCGAACATCTTGACCACAGTTTTCAACAAACTGAGCCAAGGTAGGCACTGTATCATAGGCCATTAGCTCTTTAATCAGTCGGCGTGTGTTATAAATGGCGCTATGTATGTTGTTCAAGATATAGCTCTTAGCCTTGCTCTCCATATAAATTGAGCATCCATGAGGCAATAATGTAAAGCCATTGGCCACCTGCTCTTCAATGCTACGGTCTTTACGCAAGCATAAGGAACGAAAACGGCTACTAAAGTCATACTGTTTATTTACCTGTGCCACAAAATCAAGAACAGTAAGAAAATCTTTGCCTGCACTAAGACGCAAACCACGGCCTAACTGTTGAAGGAAGATAGTCAAACTGTCGGTAGGTCGAAGGAACAGCACCGTATCAATTTCAGGAATATCGACACCCTCGTTGAAAATATCCACTACACACAGATAGTTGATGCGGCCTGCTGCTAAATCGCGGTTTAGCCTAACGCGGTCGTCGTTGCTTGATGCAGAGGTAAGCGCAGCTGCTTGCAAACCGCTTTGGCTTAACTGTTCGGCCATGAACGTGGCGTGACGTTTATCTGAACAGAAGCAAAGAGCATGACATTTAGTTTCGTCAGGCAGATACTCGTGCAGTTTCTCTACGATAAGTTTTACACGCTCGCTGTTGCAAAGACGATCACTTAGTTTTGATAGTATATATTTACCATTGTTCCATAGTTCACTGCCAGAAATGTCAAGCGGGTCAGTGATGCAAAGATATTGGAAAGGCGTGAGCAGCCCCTCGTCAAGTGCTTGTGGTAGCCGTATCTCAGCACTTATCTTTCCACCAAAGTCAGGCAGTAGGCTCTGTCCGTCCATACGTTCGGGCGTAGCTGTGAGGCCCAGCAATATCTTTGGGCGAAAGTGGTCTACAATAACACGATAACTTGTGGCAGCAGCATGGTGTGCTTCGTCAATAATAATGTAGTCGTAATAATCGAAACCAAGGTTACGAAAGGCATCAATATTATTGTTCAGCGTGGCAACCGACACAAACAAATTACTCATACTATCTTCGGGGTGACAGTTGCCTACCCACAACTCACCAAAGTTGGCATCGCCCAGCACACTACGAAAGGTGCGTAACGATTGTTTCAATATTTCTTCACGATGAACCACAAACAGTAAGCGGTTGTGTTGTGGGTGCAACTGTCGAAAGCGTTTATAGTCAAATGCCGATATCACGGTCTTTCCTGTGCCCGTTGCAGCAACAACAAGATTTCGATATAGATGGTTTTCGTCACGTTCCACCTGCAAACGGTCAAGAATAATCTTTTGGTGTGGAAGAACCTGATAGCGAGCATATACTTCAAGTGCCGAACTGGTGTTACGACTTTTCTGTAACGCTAATTCACGCCGAAACTTTTCTATTCCGCCCACACTGAAGTCTTCAAAATTCTCACTATGCCAATATCTTTCGAAGGTAGCAAGCGCCGACTTTATGATATGTGGGTTCTCAACATTCGTCACACGCAAGTTCCACTCCAACCCTTCGGTTTGAGCCGAATGTGATAGGTTAGACGACCCTATATAAGCTGTGCTAAACCCTGAGTTTCGAACAAAGATATACGATTTGGCATGAAGGCGCTCTATTGTCGTGTTATACGATATTCGTATCTCTGTATTTGGTAGTTGTGAAAGACGTTCAACAGCCTTTGCTTCGGTTACGCCACAATAAGTAGTGGTAATAACACGAAGTCGATGGCCCTCTTTTTTACAAAAATCGGCCAATTGGTTTAGCATCATTCTTATACCTGACATGCGTAAAAACGATACAATGATGCAGATTTCATCAGCCGAGGCAATATCTCGCATAATCTCTGAACCCAGCGACAAAGATGACTGGCCTCCTGTAAACAGATTGCTTACACGAAAGCCTGACAGCGGACGAACGATATCTTTCTTCGTTTTCTTCAGTTCTGTATCACGCTGTTTGCTTACAACGGCTGAAAGAAGTTGCGGAGCGGCAGCAAGCATATCAACATCGTCAATATCAGCCGACGCTAAGATACGATTCGTGAATTCTATCTTTTCTTCAACGCTAACATCAGTATCTTCCAGCTTACGACGTATAGAGTGAGCCAGAAAATCAGCAAGCAACTTTGCCGACTCAGCAGCATCTATCGGTTCTGTCTTACAGACCCCTCCTTCAGCTTCTGTTTCTTTCATGTCGGCCGTTAGACGACTGCTGATAAGATTTTCGTAAACACCTTCTTTTAATTTCATAGATTTACGTTTTCGCTTAGGCACTCACTTAATATTGATGGTAATGCCCGTGAAAATAATGTTTAAATGATGCTCGGCAGATGAGACACATGGCTCAATCTGTTTAAAATACAAATATAATCATTTCTTACGACAATGCATAATGATTGCCGAGCATTTAACAATTAAGTAAGAACGTTTAAGGGGCATCAATGCTGCTTAAGGTCTGCCATGAGAAAAAAATGCTATGAAATAGAATCTTTGCAAAAGACGATGCGCTGCACAAATATGTTAAATAATGTATTAAAACAGAAGTTATCAAACGATATCTTTCTTAAACTCATAAATTTTTCTTAACTTTGCACCCGCTTTTGGGGTTCCGTAGCTCAGTTGGATTAGAGCAACAGCCTTCTAAGCTGTGGGTCCTGGGTTCGAACCCCAGCGGAATCACTTTATGCCCCATGCGGGTCACCAAGGGACGAAATTTCAAATTGAAAGAAAGAGGACTTTTACATAACGTAAAGTCCTCTTTTCGCGTATAATAGGCTGATTTTCAGTGGAAAATCTATTTTCTATATTAGGTTATTTAGAGGTTAACATTATTGTCTAACATCACGGTGGAATTCCGCTATGAGTACAGAAGAGGACATAATGTGACACGATAAGCCAAAAATGCGTTACACATTGCGTTACACGTTACGCAAAAGTGCGTTACACATTTTGAGAGCTTGCGTTACAAATCAGCTAAATAACCCCTAATCCGGTGTTTTTAATGATTTTTCACATTAAAGATTTATAAATCGTGTTCTCCCTTTCTCGCCTCCATGCTCAATGAAGCCGTCTAAATCCGCAAGGAAAATGGAAAAACAATTTGTTGACGTCATTTATGACAGAAGAAAACTTGCTGCTAAACGTGGCAAAGGTTATGTGGAGGTGAGAGTGTATCTGGGAAGAAACGAGCGTAAGTACTTCCCTATGGGCATGGCTTCACCTGACGAGTGGGAAACATTGGCTGCATCAGAAGAGGTGACGCAGTTGCTCCGCAAGTGTAAGAAGATTGTCACGGCTATGGATGTCCTTGACGAGGAAATGACCATGGACAATTTCAATCTTCACTTCTATGGCGAAGAAGTCATGCAGAAGAAGGAAGAGGAGAAAACTAAGGAGCCAGACAACTCAAAGAAGAGTTTCCTTACTTATATGGAATTGGCTCTCGATTCTGAAGAACTGCGCGAAGGCACACGCAAGCACAAGATATGTGCTATCGAAACCGTGCGCACATTCGGGAAGCTCAACACCTATGG
>CAKQFW010000133.1 GCA_934230965.1 uncultured Prevotella sp. | reverse complement strand
AGAAGCCCCTCCCCCGCGCCGCGCAAAGCGCGGCTTCCCCCTCCCCGCTGGAGAGGGGAGTAAATACCCTCGCTTCTTGCAGGATGATGGGGCGTAGTTAAGTGAAGAGTGAAGAATTCATGTGATGAGCAAGGCAAACCATAGTAGGACGGTGGTCTCCGCGCCCCGTCCTCCAACACCCAAATAAACAGTCCCCATTAGAGAGGGGAGTAAAAACCCTTGCTTCTTGCTGGAGGACGGGGCACGGAGACCACCGTCCTACTTGGATAATTCACGGTTAATTCATGGATAATTCATGATCATTCGTGTTCAGAACAAACGCGCGTAGCGCGAGTATTAATGTTAGATTAATGATGATTAATGTTTAAAACAAAAACGCGCGTAGCGCGGAATATTAATGTTTAATTAATGTTCAATTAATGGGAATTAATGTTTAAAATAACGCGCGCAGCGCGAAATATCTACCGCCCTACTTTTTGATACTCTTTTTGGTTGCTGGAGGACGGGGCACGGAGGCCACCGTCCTACTATGGTTTGCCATGCTAATCATAGTAGAACAGGGTCTCCGCGCCCTGTTCTCCAGCAATATGCGTTATTCTAAAAAGGATCAAGAATGTGTGAGCCGTTTTCCATTAGGGCGTTGTTCCGTTGTTGTCTAAGTTGTTTAGTTGTTGTTTAAGTTGTTCTGTTGTTGTCAGAGTTGTTCAGTAGTTGTCAAAGTTGTTCAGTAGTTGTATAAGTTGTTTAGTTCTTGTATCAGATATTTTTTTTATAAGTAGTATTTCATTTTGCATAAATATACAGAAACAAGGGGAAAAGTGAATATTTATGCAAGTGCGCGTTTTAAGATTTGTTTACATAACATTGTTTAATTATCTTATAATCTGTAAGCAAAACCACAAGCATTGCTTACACTTTTCAAAGTTGATACCTTTCATTTGCAAAACCCTTGGTTTTAGGTCGTGAAACCAAGGGTTTTAGGCTGTGAAACCAAGGGTTTCAGGACCTAAAACCAAGGCTTTCAGAGTGTAATTCGATGGGGTTCAGAAACCGCTCCCCTGCATCCACCAAAATGAATATTTATGCAGTTCTGTGCCCCGTCCTCCCACACCCAAACTGTTTGTTAGATATTCGCGCTTCGCGCGTTTTTGTTTAAACATTCTTGTGCTCCGTAGGTGCTCAGGCGCTTCGCGGAGTTATTCCCATTAATTGAACATTAATTAAACATTAATATTCGCGCTTCGCGCGTTCTTTTAGGAACACAAATTATCGTGAATTGTCCATGAATTTTACCATGAATTATTATTACTGAGTAATTAAACGAACACAGATGCACTCTTAAAGTAGGACGGTGGTCTCTGCGCCCCGTCCTCCAGCAACCAAATAAACAGCCCACGTCGGAGAGAAAAATGATTACCCTTGCTTCTTGTTGGAGGACGGGGCACGGAGGCCACCGTCCTACTTGGATAATTCACGGTTAATTCATGGATAATTCATGATAATTCGTGTTCAGAACAAACGCGCGTAGCGCGAGTATTAATGATAGATTAATGTTAGATTAATGATGATTGATGTTTTAAAAAACGCGCGCAGCGCGAGTATTAATGTTTAATTAATGTTCAATTAATGGGAATTAATGTTTAACCCTTAACGAGCAATGCAACGCATTGCAAGTAATTACTCAATACAGATATATTTTTTGGTTGCTGGAGGACGGGGCACGGAGACCACCGTCCTACTATGGTTTGCCTCGCCTATCACATGAATTCTTTGTTCTTCACTCTTCACTTAACCACGCCACCGTCCTACTATGGTTTGCCATGCTAATTATAGTAGAACAGGGTCTCCGTGCCCTGTTCTCCAGCCAGAAGCATGGCTATTCACGCCCCTCTCCAGCGGGGAGGGGTTGGGGGTGGGGCTGTTATTTGTTCAATCCATATTCGTTTAAACACAAAAACGGCAATTACACACCTCTTTATATATTGAGGTTGTGCAATTGCCGTTATAAATCTTGATATAAAATATAATAAGGTGGGGGGTTATCCTACCTGGCTACCAGGCTTCACGTCTTTAGATGTGGTGGTAACCGAGAGCGTGCCATCAAAGTTGACAGCCGAGAGGATCATGCCCTGGCTCTCTTCGCCCATCATCTTACGCGGAGCAAAGTTGGCCACGAACAGCACCTGCTTGCCCACGAGCTCTTGCGGGTCGGCATAGTAGGCAGCAATGCCGCTGAGGATGGTGCGTCCGTCGGGAGTGCCGTCGTCGATGTGGAACTTCAGCAGCTTCTTCGACTTCTTCACCTTCTCGCAACTGGTAACGAGACCCACGCGTATGTCGAGCTTCTCAAAGGTGTCGAAGTCTACATTCTCTTTTATGGGCTCGGGCTCGTAGTTGGCAGCCTCGTTGGCCTTCTTGGTGTCTTCCAGCTTCTTCAGCTGAGCGTCTATCACGTCGTCTTCCAGCTTCTCAAACAGCAGAGCGGGCTCGCCCAACTGCTTGCCAGCCTCTAAGATATCCATCTGTCCCAACTGCTCCCACTCGAACGAGGTCATGTTTAGCATCTCGCGCAGCTTCTTTGACGAGAAGGGCAAGAAGGGCTCGAAGGCGATGGCCAGGTTAGCGCACAGCTGCAAGCATACGTACAGTATGGTTTCAACGCGCTTGGGGTCGGTCTTCCATACCTTCCAGGGCTCACACTCGGTGATGTATCGGTTGCCGATGCGTGCCAGGTTCATGGCCTCTTTCTGTGCCTCGCGGAACTTGAACACGTCGAGCAGCTCTTCAACCTTTGCCTTCACGTCTTTAAACTCGGCTATGGCCTGACGGTCAACGTCGGTCAGCTCGCCACAGGCGGGCACCACGCCACCCCAGTATTTCTTGGTGAGCTGCAAGGCACGGTTTACAAAGTTGCCGTAGATGGCTACGAGCTCAGAGTTGTTGCGCTCTTGAAAATCTTTCCACGTAAAGTTGTTATCCTTGGTCTCGGGAGCGTTGGCTGTGAGCACATAGCGCAGCACGTCTTGCTTTCCGGGGAAGTCGTGCAAGTATTCGTGCAGCCAAACGGCCCAGTTGCGCGAGGTAGAAATCTTGTCGTTCTCAAGGTTCAAGAATTCGTTGGCGGGCACGTTGTCGGGCAAGATGTATCCGCCGTGTGCCTTCAGCATGGTGGGGAAGATGATGCAGTGGAACACGATGTTGTCTTTGCCAATGAAATGTATGAGGCGTGTGTCGTCGTCTTGCCACCATTTTTGCCAGCTGCCCCAGCGGGCGGGGTCGCTGTCGCACAGCTCCTTGGTGTTTGAGATGTAGCCGATGGGGGCATCAAACCACACGTACAGCACCTTGCCATCGGCCCCTTTAACGGGCACGGGTATACCCCAGTCGAGGTCGCGGGTCATGGCGCGGGGCTGCAGATCCATGTCGAGCCACGACTTGCACTGGCCATATACGTTTGAGCGCCACTCTTTGTGGTCTTCCAGTATCCACTGCTTCAGCCACTCTTGATACTGTCCCAGGGGCAGATACCAGTTTTTGGTGGGCTTCTTTACCAGGCCGTGGCCGGGGTTGTTCTTGTTGGTGGGGTTGATAAGCTCTTCGGGCGAAAGGGTGGCGCCACACTTCTCGCACTGGTCGCCATAGGCGCCTTCGGCACCGCAGCGCGGACAGGTGCCCACAATGTTGCGGTCGGTGAGAAACTCGCCTGTTACCTCGTCGCAATACTGTTCTTCAGTAATCTCCTCCAGCTTGCCATCGTCGTACAGTTTGCGGAAGAAGTCGCTGGCAAACTTATGATGTATCTTGCTGGTGGTGCGACTGTAGATGTCGAACGAGATGCCAAACTCGGCAAACGAGTCTTTAATGAGCTTGTGATAGCGGTCAACCACCTCTTGCACGGTGATGCCCTCTTTGCGGGCACGAATGGTGACGGGCACGCCGTGCTCGTCGCTACCACCAATAAATATCACGTCTTTCTTCTTCAGTCGGAGGTATCTCACATAGATATCGGCTGGCACGTATACGCCAGCCAGGTGCCCAATGTGTACGCCACCGTTGGCGTAGGGCAGTGCCGCCGTAACGGTAGTGCGCTTAAAATTCTTTTCCATAATTTATTACGATCGTATTTGTTTCGAAATGCAATATTGTTTCTGGGTGCAAAGTTACAAAAAAACTTAGTAAGACAGGTGCTTGTGCCTGAACAATTGTTGCGATGGCCGTTATTCTATAACGGTGGTGTCGTTGTGGGGCTTTATGCACGCTATATAATAGATGGGCAGATAGGTAACGCCGTTGCGGGTTTCAACCTCTTTGGCGTTTGACAGCACAAAGGCTTGGTTGATGTTATACTCTTTTATCTGCAAAAACTTGTCGAGGGCGCTGTGCACCTGATAGTCTTTGCCCGACTTTATCTCAAGGGGCAACACCGAGAGGTGGGCAGTGTCGTCGATAAGATAGTCAACCTCGCCAGTTTTTTTGTTGTCATAATAATAAAGGTTGAAGCCGTGGGCGCGCAGCTCTTGTGCCACTACGGTTTCGTATACCGAGCCCAGGTTTATGCTGGGCACATCGTCCATCACCGCCTTTATGTTGGTGCCAAAGAAGATGCTGGTAAGTATGCCCACATCGTTCATATACAGCTTTAGCAGGTTTTTGCCACTGTTCTCTATCAAGGGGAAGCTGGGCTTGCTGATGGCTTTTACCTCTAAGGCTATGCCCGACGATATCAGATAGTCGAACTCTTCAACATAATCGGTCATGCGCTTGCCCTTTTTGTCTTCTATATCCTTGGCTACCACCCGCTTTTTCTTGTTTTCAAGGTTTGAGGGTATCATGCTGTATATGCGCTGTATCTTTAGGCGGTTATGGGCCTCTTCATAGCGTGCGGCATCTACGCCATACAGGTGGTGTATGTTGTTTTGTATGGCTCTTACGGTGGCAATGTTCTTGGTCTCGACAAAGGTTTTTACGGCATCGGGCAAGCCGCCCACCAGCAGATACTTGCGAAAGAGGTCGAGCAGCTTGTGGTGAATGGCGTCGGGCATGGCCTTGCGCTCGGCAAAGTGGCGGTGCATGGTGTCGATAACCAGTTGGCCCACACCATTGGCTATCAAAAACTCTTCAAAGTCGATGGGGTACATATGCTTGATAATGATGCTGCCTAAGGGTATCGACGAGGTGGTTTTCAGTGTCACACCCAGCAACGACCCACTGGCTATGTAGGTAAACTTACCATCTTCGCGCAGAAATTTTAAGAGCGTGAGCAGATGGTCGTAGGCTTGTATCTCGTCGATAAACACCAGCGTGTTATGCGGTTGGCCCATGCGGTTGCCGGCAATGGTGCTTAGGGCAAGGTAGAAATCGTCTTTCGTGCGGGCGTCGGCAAACACACGGTCGCCCAGCTTGTCGGTTTCCATGTTTATCTCAATATAATTGGTAAAGAGGCGCTGCCCAATGGCTCGTATGATGTACGACTTGCCTATCTGTCGTGCACCATCAATCACCAAGATCTTGTCAGACCCTGATTGTAAGTGACTTACAAT
>CAKQFW010000132.1 GCA_934230965.1 uncultured Prevotella sp. | reverse complement strand
AAAGATTGTGGAACTGAAGCATAAGTACAACTGCTCAATCATGGTTGACGAGGCTCACGGCATTGGCGTGTTTGGCGACCACGGACGTGGCGTTTGTGACTACTTCGGGCTGACCGACGAGGTAGACCTCATCATGGGCACCTTCTCTAAGTCGATGGCTTCAATCGGTGGCTTCATTGCTGGCGATGCCGACACCATCAACTATTTGCGCCACACATGTCGTACATACATCTTCAGCGCATCAAACACACCTGCCGCTACCGCTGCTGCCCTTGAGGCACTGCACATCTTGCAGCAAGAACCCGAGCGCATTGAGAAGCTGTGGGACGTAACCAAGTACGCCTTGAAACGTTTCCGCGAAGAAGGCTTCGAGATTGGTGAGACCGAGAGCCCCATTATTCCTTTGTATGTTCACGATGTTGAGAAGACCTTTATCGTAACAGCACAGGCTTACGAGCGTGGCGTGTTCATTAACCCCGTTATTCCGCCCGCATGTGCTCCTCAAGACACCTTGGTACGTTTTGCCTTAATGGCTACACACACTAAAGAACAGGTAGAGCGCGCCGTGAATATCCTGAAAGGTATCTTTGTTGAACTTGACATCATCAAGTAACAACATTTACTATACATACACATTATAAAAGCCATACACTGGTTTCTGCTATCAGAGAGGTGTATGGCTTTTATTGTTTAGGTACCACACGACCACTTGCACACGGAAAACAGCGAAAAAGTGCAAGAAAATTTGCAAGGTTCATATTTTTTCACTACCTTTGCAGCCGTCTAATAAAGACATGTGTTTTACACATTCGGGGTGTAGCGCAGCCCGGTAGCGCTCCTGGTTTGGGACCAGGAGGCCGCAGGTTCGAATCCTGTCGCCCCGACAATATTATTAAAAGCTTCATTCTTGTTTTAAGGATGAAGCTTTTTTGTTTGTATACTCTTTTATAAATTGGCCATTATATATTTTGCAAACCACCATCAGTCAAAAAATATCTTTTGGTGGAACAGATGCTGCACGGCAATAGGCATGATAGCAACGAGCAGCAATGATGTAAAGGCAGAGGTAAACAATGTAAAGCAACACCACATCAAAAGCCGTGAAGGCAATGCCGCTGAGCGTAGCACCAGGCCAATGAGCAATGGTAGACAACGATTGGTTTAACCACACAACGAGATGTGAGAGAAGCGCTGCCAATGCCGATGAAAGCCACGTTAAAAAAGAAAAACCATGCACTGGCACAAACAAAAACAACAAAGTGACAGGAATAATGACCGACACCAACGGCACAGCAACCATATTGGTAAGAAGAAAATAGCACGAAAACTGTCCAAAACAGTAAAGCGAGATAGGCGCTACACCTATCTGTGCCGCCAACGATACGGCCCACAAGCTATACAAAGCTTGCATGGGGCGCCATCGACCCAAGGTGGTGGGCAACATAAACACAAGAAACTCGTACAGCGGACGGTAAAGCAACAAGATAGCTGCTACAGCCATAAACGACATCTGAAAACTAACATCCCACAAACAAAGCGGATTGGCGCATAGCATGATAATGGCAGTAAGGCAAAGGCTGTTTAGCGATACGGGGTCGCGCCCAAGCACTATACCCCACGAGCAAAGACTCAGCATCACGGCGGCACGCATTAGGCTGGTAGGCATGCCCGCTACCAACACATACGCCCACACCATTGTAAGCAGTAGCACATACCCCAATACATTGCTACGCCTACCCGCTAATCCCTGACGTGCTCGCCCGCCACGTTTTTTAAAACAAACCAGCATCAACAGCAATGCAATAACGCTGAGATGCATACCCGACAATGCCAACACATGCGATGCCCCCGTAGCAGCATACAGCGCCTTAACTTGTGCCGATAATGCCGACTTATCGCCCAGCGTCATGGCAGCCGCCACAGCCGCTGCGTCAACATTTATTTGGTAGGCATCAAGTTTTTGCAGTAGACGTTGCCTAAACAGCAAGGCCGATAGACGCAAGCGCAGCATACCACTCTCACCTTGCAAGTCGATAACAACAGGCTGCCATTGGCCCGAAGCCACAAAGGTTTGCGCCACATAGCTATGCACCTGCATCCAGCGCACATAGTCGAAGTGGTTATCTGTAGCAAACGACTTTGGTGCCTTTAGCGTTGATGTAACCTGCACGCCATCATTTACGCCCAAGCGTTCAGCAGCCTCATCGCGTAAAAACGAGGCCCTGACAGTGCGCTCATGCAGCTGTCCGCTGAGCAAATATAAGTCGCACTGCACCACCTTTTCTTTTATCACAGGTGTCGACGTTACCACCGCCTGATACGTTGTAGACACTGGAGGCAATGATGCTTGCTGTCGCAGTTCATAAACCGCAGTCCACCAGGCTCCCAGCGCTGCCACCGTAATCATTAGGAACGCTCCTTGCACCACAGGTTTATGGCACAGAAGCAAAGCACACAGCAATGATAGGGTTGCAATACCTCCCCATAGCCAGTGTGTCATGGCTATAGCATCGCCCGCTACAATACCCAATACGAGCATGATAACCAGGCGCAAGAAAGGCACCATCTGCATCCTACCGTTTACCGTCATACTTGGTTACAATTTACTTCCTTCCAAGAGTTTCGGACACACATCAGCCAAGCCACAAGAGGCACAATGAGGCGCACGACTGGTACACACATAGCGCCCATGTAGCAACAACCAGTGGTGCGCATGCGCAACATCTTCTTTCGCAATATGACGTACCAGCTCCTGTTCTACCTTCAACGGCGTATTTGCCGTCTTGGGCACCAAGCCCAATCGGTGGCTCACCCTATACACATGCGTGTCGACAGGCATCTTCGCCTTACCAAAGGCCACCGCCTGAATAACGTTGGCCGTCTTGCGTCCCACACCTGGCAGCGTCAGCAATTGGTCAAAGCCCTCAGGTACCTCACCCCCATAGCGCTCAACAAGCATGCGCGCCATAGCTACCAGATGTTCAGCCTTAGCGTTTGGATACGACACACTCTTCACATATTCATACACCTCATCCACCTCAGCCTTTGCCATAGTTTCGGCATCAGGGAAACGCCTGAATAGCTCTGGCGTAATTTGGTTTACCCGTTTATCGGTGCACTGTGCGCTCAGCACCACTGCCACCAACAATTGAAAGATACTACCAAACTGCAGTTCGGTGCTCACATTGCCCGTATGTTGCCTAAAATAGTTGATAACATAGACATAACGTTCCTTCTTTCTCATCTCTTCTCCTCTACCCTATTCGCGTTTACTGTCGCCTCATTTTCTTGTGTCGTCACTATCAAAAAAGGCAACGCGAAACTGTTCACGTTGCCTTTCTTTTATTGTGTTGTTGCAATGATGCGAACCCACTTATTTCTTTTTCTCTTTTCCAGCAGCCTTCATCTCGGGCGACGACTTGTAAGCCTTGTTCAAGCCAGCAATCACGTCTTTTGTGATGTCGTGCACCTTGTCGGCATACAGAATATTATCGCCAGCCTTGCTCAGGATAAGAGTAAACTTCTTGCTCTGATTATAGCTTGCGAGAAAGTGCTGAATACTGTCGCGCAGTGCCTTGTTATACTTTTCGGTCTCGTTCTGGAACTCGCCGCTCAAGCGCTGGTTAAGGGCCTGAAGATCAGCGTTCTGACGCTGCAGCTGAGACTGAATAGCCTGAGCCTGCTCACGAGTGTAAGCGTTCTGCTGAATTTTCTGCTGGAAGTTGGCGGCAGCGGCCTCCAGTTGCTGCTGCTTCTGTGCCAGAGTGTTCTGAATATTCTGTCCCTTCTTCTGCATGATGAGCGAATACTCTTTGCAGAACTGATACTGTGTCATGATGCTGTCTACCTCAACATAGGCAATCTTTGTTTCAGTGGGTGCCACCTGATTGGCAGCCTGATCATCAGCTTGCGTTTTCGACTTGTCGCATGCTGTGGTTGCCATCAATGTAGCAACAGCAAGAGCCATAGCTCCGAAAAAGTTTTTCTTGTTCATTGTTTTATTCTGTTTTTAATTATTTTCTTGTTCATTATGTTAATAAGCGCTGTTACGCTGACGAGCCTCTCGATCTTGGTCCATCACACAGTGTATGCCCTGTTTACGTAGCCCCGGATTATCATGCACGTGCTGTGATGAGAAGCGTCCGTTCTTCTTCAAAAGCACCTTCACACACAATAATGCCATAGCAATAGCAATAATTAACACGGTAAGAAGTAAAGTTTCTATCATTTTTATTAACTTTGTGTTTGCAAAGGTAAGATAAAACAAGCAGAGCACAAAATAATTTGTCATATTTTATCGCCATCATACGGCCTTATTGGCTTTTCTTTGGCTCTCTTAACGCTTGTTGTGAAGCCGTTGCCGCAAACAGAATGTGCTGACACACCCTTGCACATTGCCACAACGCATCAAGCAACATACCATATACTAATGCATAAAGCTGATACAGCATATAAAACATAAATAATATAACATTATATAACAAATGAACACAACAGAACTGAAGCCTGCTCGCGTGTTTGAGCAGTTTGCTAAAATCAACACCATTCCTCGTCCCTCAAAGCACGAGGAGAAAATGATTGAATACCTCAAAGAGTTTGGCAAGAGCCACAACCTGGAGACCGAGGTTGACGAAACTGGTAACGTTGTTATTCGCAAGCCCGCCACACCAGGTTACGAAAACAAACCTATCGTTATCCTTCAGAGCCACATGGACATGGTTTGCGACAACCTGGTAGACGTTGATATCGACTTTTTCAACGACCCCATCCAAACCTACGTTGACGGCGAATGGCTGAAAGCAAAAGGTACCACACTGGGTGCCGACGACGGCATTGGCTGCGCCATAGAGCTGGCTCTGCTTGAGAGCGATGACATTGAGCACGGCCCCATAGAGTGTGTGTTCACCCGCGACGAAGAAACACAGCTTACAGGTGCTATGGGTATGAAGGCTGGCTTTATGAAGGGCGACATGCTGATTAACCTCGACTCAGAAGACGAGGGCCAGATTTTTGTTTCTTGCGCTGGTGGTAAGACCTCAATAGCCACCTTCCACTTCACTAAAGAAGCTGCTCCCGAGGGTTATTTCTTCATGGAAATATCTTTGAAAGGCTTGAAGGGCGGACACTCGGGCGACGATATCGACAAAAAGCGCGCCAACGCTATCAAGGTGCTCACCCGCTTCTTGTATCTTGAGCAGAAGAAGATGCCCCTTGTGCTGGCTTCATTCAATTCGGGCAAGAAGCACAACGCCATTCCTCGCGATGGTAAAGTAGTATTTGCTGTTCCCGCTGCCGAAAAAGAAACCGTACGTGCCGATTGGAATATCTTTGCTGCACATGTACAGGAAGAGTTCTACGTGAGCGACCCCGAGATGGAGTTTGCTCTGCAGAGCACCGACGCTGCCCCTGTGTTGCCTAAAGCCGTAAGCCGCAACTTCATCTTGGCCGTACAGGCCGTCGACAATGGCATCTTTGCGATGTGCCAAGAAAAGGAGCTGGAGAAGATGGTAGAAACCTCAAGCAACATTGCCGTGGTTGAGACCACCGACGATGCTATTAACGTTGTTGCCTCACAGCGCTCAAACGTAATGAGCAACCTCGACAACCAGGTAAACACTGTGGCTGCCGTCTTCGAACTGGCTGGCGCCGACGTTAAAAGCACCGATGGCTACCCCGCATGGAAGATGAACCC